>JAOACV010000076.1:2102-8325 GCA_026417675.1 Verrucomicrobiia bacterium | reverse complement strand
GTGTATAAGAGACAGCGTAGTAGTAGGAGCGGCCGGGCAACGGTTGCTGGTCCACAAAGGTGAACCGGCTCTGTCGTCCTTCGCAGGACTTGGAGTGGATGAATCTGTTGTTGCGGCAAACCTCGATGCGGTCAATGTCCGCCGGACAATCGGCGTTGACTTCGATCGTCACCGTGGAGCCGGCGGGCGCGGCGACCTTTTCGCCCATGAGATGACCCTCCACGCGCACGTCGAGGAAGATTTTCGCGGCGGTCGTGCCGAAACAGCGCCGGGCGCGTAACGCGTCGAGAATCGCCTCGCGGGAAAGTTCGGGCGCATAGACGCAGGCTTTGCCCGTGCCGCCGCCGTGGTCGGGGTTGGCGATGACGCCGATGACGATGCCGCGCGCCCAGGCGTCTTGCAGGAAGTAACCCTGCGGTGTCGTGTTGCCGGCCTCGCGCGGGGCGCCTTTGTATTCATAGGAGCCGCGGCACTGGAAGATTTCCGCGACCGGCTGGGCGGCCTCATCGGCGAAATCCCAATCGGTGGGCACGTTGCCGGTGTCGGCGAGCTGGTGGGGGATGTGGACGAAGTTGGCGTTCATCTTGCGCAACTCCTCCCACACCTGCGCGGGCGTGTAGCGGGTGCGGGCGTTCCACCAGCGCGGGAAATACGGGTCGGCAAAGATGAGATTGCGGTGGCCGTAGAAGCCGTAGGGATGTTTCGCGCTGTATTCCTCGAAGGTCGAGGTCCATTCCTCGGCGAGAAACGTCAGAAACCGCGGCGCGTCCTGGTTGGCGCGCGCCAGCTTCGCGGTCAGGTTCCAAAGATAGGGGTTCATGTTGTAGCCGTGATCGGTCGCCGCCGCGAAATCGCAGCCGGTGATGTCGCGCATGTTGGCGTAGCTCTCGTCCACCGACTCGTCTCCCGTGCGGTTGCACTGCGAGATGTCGGTGTGGTCGTGCAGGTTGCCGAAGTAAAGATGGAGCTTTTGGCCTTTGTAGGTGATCGAGCGCGTCGGCAGGTCTTCGCCGCGCATCACGCGAATCTTGCCCGGCAGGAATTCATCTTTCGGCTCGACCCACGGCTCGAATTCCGCCGAGGCGATCGGGGCCGCCGGCGCCTTGCACGGCACGGTGGCGAAGTGGATGTCGCTCACGGCCGACTTCGATTTCTCCTCGCTGTCATACATGATGGGGGTGCCGTCGGCCTGATACGACACGACGATCCGTTCGCCCACGAGCGCCAATCCCGGATAACGGTCCGCGCCAGCCAGATGCGAGACCACAACCGGCTCCGACCACGCGCGCCCGTCGAACGAGGTCAGCGACACGTTCCACGCGCGCGACCTGCCCTTCTTGCCTGCCGGCACGGTCACCGTGCGGCACGCCAGCCAGAGCCGGCCGGCCGCGTCGAACACGACGCTGGGCGCTTCGGATTTGTTGCGAAACACCGGCGAGTTCTGCGCGTAACCCTTCGGCGCCAGCAGACCGTCCGACGTGACTTTGGCGAGCACAAGCCGTCGCATGAGCGTCCCGCCGACCGCGTAGGCGCTGGGTTTGCGGATGCCCTCTTCGCCGACCGCCTGGCCCATGAGCGCGTTCTCGTAGATGAGCCAAAGCTCGTCGCCGCGCGCGGCCAGCAACGGATGCCGGTCCACGCTCGGCGCCTGCGTCACGCGCCGCTCAACGTCCCACGCGCCGTCGTGCTTCCGGTGGCGCAGGAAAACATCGAAGTTGTTGTTGCGGAAACTGTGCCACGCCACAAATACGCCGCCGTCCGGCATCGCCGCGACCGCCGGATCGTAGTTGGAGGCGTTGGCCGCGCTGACCAGCTCCGGTCTCGAGACCGCGCCGTCGCGCACCGAAGCCGCGGCGATGCGCCGCCAGCCGTCGGCGCTTGATTCCCACGCCACCCACAAAGTCCCATCCCGCCATGCGCCGGCGGGTTTCACGTCCACGGCGTCGCTGGTCGTGATGCGGATGGGTTTGCCCGGTCCGCCGGCGGCGCATGGCACCGCGTAGATGTCCCAGTTTTTCTTCACCTCGGCGGCGTAGAGGATGAAGACCTTGTCACCGGCGGGCACGGCCTTGATGCCGAGGATGTAGGTGCCTTTGCCCGCGAGCACCTGCCAGTTGGCGAGCCGGCTGACCTCCTTGCCCTTCAATTCGTAACGCGCCACCTGCAACGTGTCCGCCCCGTCCCGGAAGCTGTTCCACGCGAGATAAAACGTGCCGTCGTCGCACTGCGCCAGCGCGGAATCGTCGTTGTAGCCAACACCGCCCGTGGCCGACGCGGTGACGGGCAGTTCGGTCTCGTGGAGCGCGATGTCGTCAATCCAAATCCGGCCCGGCGGCGCGCCGTGCGAGGAGGGCGCGATGATCTGCAACTCCATCATGCCGCTGGCCTTCACCGGCACGTCGCATTCATATCTGCGCCACTGGTTGGGCAGGTCTTCCCACGCGCCCGCCATCAGCCGGGAGGTGCCGCCCTTTGCTTTCGCAGGCGGTTCGCCGGGCGGGGCGGATCGCAACACCAGTTTGGTGCGATGGGTGGCCTTGGCCCAGATTTCGAACCGGTAACGGCAACCGGCCTTGACCGGCACGCGGCGTCGCAGGACCAGCGCCTGTTTCTCTTGGGCGACTTCGCCGGTCAGACAGGCGTTGCCGGAATGCGCACGCTTCGCGTCGTTGACAAGCTCATGTTTCGGGTCCGGCTCCCAGCCGATGGCGCCCTCTTCAAAACCGCCGTTGGTGATGAGGTCGGCCGCCTGCGTTCCGTGAGGCAACGCGATCAAGCCGGCGGCGAGAACCGGGAGGAATGTGAGCTGATGCATGGCTATCGGCGGGTCGCGCGCGGCGAGTTCACTCTTTGTTCCACTGATCAAGCATCCGCTGGATGCCCATCGGGTTCCAACCGTTGGCGGGCAGCTTCTCGATGAACGCGCCCATTTCGGCGGCGGTCACCGGCTTGGTTTCCACGCCATTGGGCGGCACCTCGAGTCCGGCGATCCAGACAAACGCGTTGAGCATCAGCTTGCGCATCTGGTTGTGGCCCCAGTTCCAATAGAAATGTCCCGCCGTCGTGCCGAAGCCGCGTCCGCCGCCGGGCCGCTCCGCCGCCCAGGCGACGATCTCAGCCATGCCTTTGCGCGCGCGCACGGTCGGGTTGCCGCTGTGCGGGCCGTCGCCGCGCTCGCGCGTGCTGTCTGGCGGCACGGCGGAGAGGATGGGCGTGACGCCCTGCATGTTCTCGCGGAAACGCATGTGGTAATACCACTCGTCGTTGATCTTGAACGGCTTGACGCCGCGTGTGATCGGATGGTCGGGGAACGATTTGAATTCGGCCTCCCAGGTCGGATTGACCGACCACCATTGCTCGTAGTAACCGCCAATCCAGTCGAGCATGCGGTCGCCGACCCTGCCCTTGGGCACGTCCACGGCGTAATGAATGCACGCCATGCCGACGCCCTTCTTCATGGCGTTATCCAGCACGTCGAGATACTTCACGATAAGACTGCCGCCATCGCAGGAAATGACGAGGGCCGCCGCGCCTTCCAGCGGGGCCGGGTCGCCTTTCCACTCGCGCACCACCTCGGCTTGAACGCCGGGCACATTTTCATTCAGCAGCTTCGCGAACAACGCGCTCTGCGCCCCGTGCGCGTGCGCGCCAAACCCGTGGCTCGGCGGCCCGGTGAGGAAGACGATCTTTTTCTTGCCCTCGGCGGCGTGGCCGCAACCCACGGCGAACATGGCGCCGGCAATCACGGCGCACCAACGTGACATGCGAACGAAGTTCATAACATTTCCTTTCACCCGCTGAAGTTCACCAGATTTTCACGCGATAAAGAAGCTCAAAACGCGCGCATAGTATCGCCGCAATGTTTCCATTCAACGATCGCAGGGAAAAACGTCGCGGGCTATCGGCGGCTCATTTCCCGCTCGCGCCAGTCGGCCAAGACCTTCGACTCGTGCGCGAACGCGGTCCTGTCGGGCAGCTCGTCGTAATGGAACCAGCGCAGTTCCGCCGCGTCACTACCCGCGCGCAACGCGCCTCCGAGCGGCTCGGCGAGGTAGTAGATGTTGAGCGTCTTGTGGCCCGTGTCGCCGTAATCGTCCACGTAGATGCCGTGCAAGCCGGTCAAACGCACTTCCAAGCCGGTCTCCTCCAGCGCCTCGCGGCGCGCGGCGTCTTCGGGATGCTCGCCGGCTTCGAGGAACCCACCGGGAATGTCCCAGTAGTCCTTGAACGGTTCGATGCCGCGGCGCACGAGCAGCACGCGATGGTCCTTCACCACCAGCGCGCCGGCGCACGGCTTGGCGTTGTGGTAGAACGTCGCGCCGCAGGCCGCGCACGATTGCGGCGCGTGAGGCTTGCCGCCGGATGGGAGTTTCGCGCCGCAGTAGTGGCAGAAGGTGTATTGCATGGCGGCATGCTCAACGCGTTGCTGAACTGACCTGCAATCGCAATTCCACACCCGGTTTCAACTCTACCTCCAGTCCGGCTTGCAGGTCTTTGCCGGTCAAGGTCTTCTCGAACCCCGATGAGAGGTTGCGCACGGCGTAATCGCGGCCGGCCTCGGTGACAAACCATTCGGGAAACTGGTTGATGCGCGGGTAATCCAGCGGCAGGCGCATATTGACTTGGTGGCGTGGTTTGTCGAAGAGGAGTTTGACGCGCCACGGTTGGTTCGCCACGAGGCTGATGCAAAGCGTGTCGTCCGCGCGCGCGGCGCCGAAGCGCACATCGGCGCGCCACGGCTCGATGGTGATGCCTTGCGTCTTCCAGAGCGCATACATCAGCGACGTGCGGGCGAAGTTGCCGTCGCCGTGCCAGCCCTCGATGACGCCATTGGGATGCTGGCGGCCCCACATGGTCTTGATCTCCGCGTCCACCCACTCCATCGCCGAGGCGACCGGCTCGCGATTCAGCAGCGTGATTGCGCCTTCGATGGAATCCGCATACCCGTCGGCGGTGCCGCTCTGGCACAGGCCGCCCTGGCCGGTGTAGTGCGCCTTCAGGTTGCTGAGCGCCTTGCGGACGGCGTCGCGGTAGGCGGTTTTCTTGTCGAGCAGGAAGACGGTGTAGAAGCCGTCGTAGTTGTAGCCCCAGTTGTCCGTCAACGCGCTGCTGTGCTCGCCGGTGCGCGTGTTGACGTGAAGGTAAAGCAGGCCGTGCTCGTTGCGGGCGATCTCCAGGATGCGGTCATACATCTCATGGAGCGGCTTGCGGTAGGCCTCGCGTTTCTCCGGCGCCGCGTAGGCGCAGGCGACGTAGAGTTCGGAGAGGCCGTTGATGACCTCGCACGAATGGTCGCCGAGCTTGAGGTCTTTCATGTCGCGCGTCGGGTGATGGTTGCCGAGGAGGTAGTAGTCGCCGAGGCGGATGGCCCAATCCAAATACTTGCGTTCGCCGGTGAACCAGAACAGCCGCGAGCAGGCTTGCAGCAGGTCGCCGTTGACCTCGAAGTTCAGCGTCGGGATCTTGCCGAACGGCGTCTCCACCGGCGCGTGCTTCCAGATGTCGTCAATGATGCCAATGGCGCGCTCGCTCCAAAGGCTCTTGCCGAGCCATTCGGTGATGGGCAGCAGGCCGTCCTTCACGTATTCCGCGCCGTCGAAGATGATCGCATCGAGTTCGACCTTCTCGCGCCGCCAGCCTTTCTTGCTGAACGAGTAATCGTCCGGCAGCCGGTCCACGCGGCAGGTGAGCTTCATCTCCGCGCGCAACATCTCCCGCATCCGTCCCTCGAACAACGGACGGTCGGTCATCGCGGCGGTGAGCACCATGAACGGCCAGTTATCAGCGGCCGCATCGCGCCCGTTCCAATAATCGCCGCCGGGGTTGAGGTTGCGCGGGATCAGTCCCGTGGCGGGATCGGCGAAGGCCAGCCAGCCGTCAATGAAGCGACGCGAGCGGAAAA
The DNA here is from genome assembly GCA_026417675.1 of Verrucomicrobiia bacterium. Classification (GTDB taxonomy): domain Bacteria; phylum Verrucomicrobiota; class Verrucomicrobiia; order CAIQCK01; family CAIQCK01; genus JAOACV01. Next base: position 2,423 of record JAOACV010000076.1, on the reverse strand, counting down.
ACGCCTCGTTGGCCTGCCGCGCGTGCCTCTCGGCGAGCCGGAACGCCGCCTCCACGCGCGCGTCGTTCGCGGGTTCTGCGGGCGGCGTCAATGGCGTGTCCCACGCCTTGCGCATCTCCGGGAAACCTTCGCCTTGGAAGCCCATCCACGACGACCGCGTTTGAGTCGTCCGCCCCCTTGTTGCGAGTTTTGCCTTGTAGCTCGTTTGTTTCAGGTCGGGCCGTTTCGAGTCGCCGCCGGGCGCGGTCAGCCGCACCTCAGCGATGAACGCCGCCTTGGCGCCTTCGCCGGGCTTGAGCGTGATGTCGTATCGCTCGCCCT
>JAOACV010000076.1:0-2092 GCA_026417675.1 Verrucomicrobiia bacterium | reverse complement strand
GATGTGTATAAGAGACAGCCCTTCAATCCGTCCGGCAACGGCACGCGCAGCCAGCGGAAGCCGCTGTAGTCGCCGCCGCTGATCACCGGCAGCGACTGGCCGTTGACGACAACCACCGCGGCGCGCCTGTCGTTTTTCGACCCCCAAAGCAACTCCAGCGCGTGGCCGACCTGCGGCATCACATCGAACGTCAGTTGCAGCTCATGCTGCCCGAGCCAGTAATAGTTGGTTCCGACGAACTCCTGGTCGCCGCCTCGGAACCACGCCACCGGCTCGCCCGTGGCGGCCTCGACGGCGGGCAAGCCAGCGCACGCGAGAAACGCGCAAACGACGGCCAGAAAACAGGTGTGGGTTTGTCTCGTCATGGTGTTGTCTCAGGGCGCGCGCCAGAGAACTGCGGCGCGGCGGACGCAGCATGGCACACGATCGCCCTCCGGCGCAAGACAACAGGGCCAACGCCGACGCGCCCGCAGACAACCGCTACGGTTCAATGATCTTGTTGCGGACGGCGTAGCGGACCAAGTCAGCGACGCAATGCAGACCGAGTTTGGCCATGATGTTGGCGCGGTGCGCGTCCACGGTCTTGACGCTGACGCCCAGCCGCGCGGCCACCTCTTTGTTGGTCTTGCCCTCGGCGACGAGCTGGACGATCTCGCGCTCGCGGCCTGTCAGTTGAACGACGTCAGCGGCGGTCTTGGCGCGACGATCTTTGGGCGAGAGGAATCCGCGAAGGACCACCGAGGCGACCTTGCCGGAAAAGAAGGGTTCGTGCCGCCTGGCGGCCTCGATGGCCGCCACGAGCATCCGGGAGGCGTCGGTTTTCAACAAGTAGCCCGTCGCGCCCGCTTCCAGCACGTCCTTCACCAAGCCCTCGGCTTCGTGCATCGTCAGGATGACCACCTCGGTCGCGGGACAGGCTTTGCGGATTTCCCGCGTCGCGCCCAAGCCGTTGAGTTCGGGCATCGAAAGGTCCATGACGACCACGTCCGGCTTGAGTTCCCTGGCCATCCTCACGGCCGCGCGTCCGTCGGCCGCCTCGCCGCAAACCTTCCAATCCGGGCGGCTCTCCAAGACCCTGCGCAGGCCTTGGCGCACCAGCTCGTGGTCGTCGGCAATCAGGATTTTCATCATCAACCATCCTTCGTCGGCGCCGGCAGCACCGCCCGCACGATCGTGCCCTTGTCGGCGGTTTCGATTTCCAGCGTGCCGCCGATCTGGCGCATGCGCTCGCGCATGCCGGCGATGCCCACGCCCACCACCAAGTCGCCCTCGGTGTCCGCGGCGCGCGCCAGACCCCGGCCTTGGTCGGCGATTTCCAGCGTGATGGTCCCGTTCGCGCGCCGCAGGCGGACGGCGGCGCTGGGGCTGGCGGAGTGGCGGTGAATGTTGCCAAGGGCTTCCTGGACCACGCGGAACAACGCGGTTTCCGTGTCGCCCGACAGCCGCGCCCACGATTCGGGCAGCTCGGTCTCGACGCGGATGCCGCTGCGCTGGCTGAAGCCGGCGATGTATTGCCGCAGGGCGCCGATCAAGCCGACCTCTTCAAGGAACGGCGGATGGAGCAGATGGCTGAGCGTGCGCACGTCCCGCGCGCTGTTTTCGAGGATGGCGAGGCTGTCGCCCACCAAGGTTTGGGCTTCCTTGTCCCCGCCTTGCAACCGCTGCTGGAGCGCGTTGAGGTTCATGACGACCGCCGCGATTTCCTGCGCGGTGGAGTCGTGCAGCTCCTTGCCGATGCGCCGGCGTTCTTCCTCCTGCGCCGGGGCCCCGTGGACGGGGTCAACGAACTCCACCGCCGGCCGGGGCGCAGGCTCACTTCTCGGGCCGTCGTAGTCCGGAGCGGCCGTTCCGCGGCGTGCCGGGGGCCGTCGCCGAGCCGACCGGGGCGGTGTGGGGTCGGCGAAGTCCGGCATCTGCCCCGCGGAGCTGGCCGGGGGCGCTTCCGGACGCCTGTCGTCGGATGAGTTGTCTGCCATGCCCTGCGCCTTCTCTCCTGCAAGGCCGCCAACCTACCGGAACATCCGGTAGCTTGCCGGGTCTAGTCCCGCTGCAATGAGCAGTCGCGCGGCCCCCTCCATGATGCCTTCCGGGG
>JAOACV010000769.1 GCA_026417675.1 Verrucomicrobiia bacterium | reverse complement strand
CTCCGCATCCAGGCCGATTCCATCCGTCTGAAGCAGCGCCAACGCGCGCAGGAACAAGCCATGAAGGTCCCGGTCAAGATGATGTTCCCGCTGGTCTTCCTCATCTTCCCCGCCCTGCTGCTGGTCATCCTCGGCCCCGCCTTGGTCACTATCTTCAAGTCCGGCCTGTGAGCCGTCACCTTGCCGGCTGGCGGCGAGGTTGAAATGCGCTGTTTGGCTTGCTAGTTTGCGCGACTCTCATGGCCAGCCGCTACCTCGAAGAAGTCCGACACCGCGTCGTCGTCTTTGACGGCGCGATGGGCACCAACATCCAAGCGCGTAAGCTCAAGAAGCAAGATTTTCTCGACGGCAAGGAAGGCTGGAATGAAAGCCTCGTGCTCACCCGGCCCGATGTCATCGCCAACATTCACGAGTCGTTCCTCGCCGCCGGCTGCGACGTGTTGGAGACCAACACCTTCGGCGCCAACCGCCTCAAGCTTGGCGAATACGGCCATGGCACCGCCGACGACGTTCGCCGCATCAACCTCGCCGCCGCGCAACTCGCCCGCCACTGCGCCGACAAGTTCGCCGCGCCGGATCGTCCGCGCTTTGTGGCGGGCGCGGTCGGGCCGACGGGGATGTTGCCCAGCACCGACGACCCGGAGTTGGGCGGGATCAGTTTTGACCAACTCGCCGACATCTTCGCCGAACAGGCCCAACCGCTCGTCGAGGGCGGGTGCGACCTGCTGCTCATCGAGACCTCGCAGGACATGCTCGAAGTCAAGGCCGCCGTCGCCGGTTTCCGGCAATGTTTCCGCGCCGTCGGCCGCAGCCTGCCAATCCAAGCGCAGGTCACGCTCGATGTCACGCAGCGCATGTTGCTCGGCACCGATATCGGCGCGGCCATGACCACGCTGGAGGCGTTGCGCGTGGACGTCATCGGTCTGAACTGCTCCACCGGCCCGCGGGAGATGCGCGACCCCGTGCGGTTTCTTTGCGAACACTCGCGCCGGCCCGTCAGCGTCATCCCCAACGCCGGCATCCCGGAAAACCGCGACGGCCAGGCCGTCTATCCCGAAACGCCCGCCGATTTCGCGCGGCACCTCGGCGAGTTCGTTGCCGAGTTCGGCGTCAACGTCGTCGGCGGCTGCTGCGGCACCACGCCGGAGCACCTCCGGGCCGTCGTCGAGGTGCTCGCCCGCGTCAGGCCGAAGAAACGGGAGTTGGCATGAGCTGGCGCGTTCCCTTTGCCTCCTCAGCCATGAAGCGCGTGGCTCTCGTGCAGGACCCGCCGCCGCTGCTCATCGGCGAGCGCGTCAACGCGCAAGGCTCGCGCAAGATGAAGCAACTGCTGTTGGCCGAGGACTACGCCGGCATCGTCCAGATCGCCCGCCAGCAGGTGGAGAACGGCGCGCACGTGCTCGACGTCTGCGTCGCCGTCACCGAGCGCGGCGACGAAGCCGCGCAAATGCGCATTCTGGTGAAAAAGCTCGCCCAAAGCATCGAGGCCCCCCTGATGTTCGACTCGACCGACCCGAAGGTGTTTGAGGCGGCGCTGAAGGCTTATCCCGGCCGCGCGTTGCTGAACTCCATCAACATGGAGAACGGTCTGGAGCGCATCGAGGCGGTCTGTCCCATCGCCGAGGAACACGGCGCTGCGCTGGTGGCCCTCACCATCTCCAAGGACGACGGCGGCAGGGCCAAGACCGCCGACGTGAAGGTCCGCGTCGCCGAGAAGCTGGCCC
>JAOACV010000768.1 GCA_026417675.1 Verrucomicrobiia bacterium | reverse complement strand
GGATCATTCGCAGGCCGACCGACTTGCCGCGCGAGAGATGCACGGGGCCGGGATAGCCGTAGTTGTTCTGCCGCGCGAGGAATTCCTCCGTGGGCCGGTGCGTCAGGTAGCTCGTCGTGAAGATGTGCGGCAACGGCGCGCCGGTCTGGCGGCTGACGCGCCGGCTCTTGGCCAGATGCGTCTCGACGAACGTCCGATGCCGTCCGCCGAGCTTGCAGAACGGATGCAGCGCCTTGACCACGCCCGCGCCCTGCGTCCAGCGGCTGCCCGCGCCCGCCGCGAGCGTGACCACGGCCAGTTCCCCGTTGCGCAGGGCGTCCATGCCGCGGTCGAAATACTCCTTCGCCTCCTTGCAGGGCGATTTCAGTTTCGCATCCGCCAGCCATGCGGTGGCGTCGAACACGTCGCCCTCGCGCACGTCTTCGATGGTGAGGTTGGCGCGCAAACGGTTTTGAGCGAGGCCGATGCGCGCGTTGCGCAGGTCGGCGCGGATTTGCTCGTGCTGGGCGCGGTCGAAACCGTTTTCCTCTAGCAGCGCGGTCAGCGATTGTTCGCCGGGCTGCTCGGACTTCACGCGGGGCAGCATCTGGTCGAAAAGCACCTGCACCATGCCGCGCAGCTCCGGTTTGGCGCGGCACGCGCCGGCGAACTTGTCCAGTTCGGCCCGCCGCAACTGCGAGAGGCTGCGCACGTCCTGCCGCACCAATTGCGGCACGGTCAGCGCGTAGTAACCCGGCGGCATCAGCGCCGGCTCGCCGTGGAGCAGGTCGCTCCACGTGCCGCGCTCATTGATGGCAAAGTCATAGACCACCGGCTCCATCGCAAACGGCAGCGCGTATTGCAGCTCGTCTTTCGTGGCCGACATGATCTCTTGCAACCGCCGTTGCGCGCGCGCTTTCTGTTGCGGCGCGAAGATGAATCCCATGCCGCCGCCCGACATGCCGCCGAGCATCCAGAAGCCCCAGAAATCGCGCCCGAACTCGCCGGCGACGCGCGCGATGAGGGTCTCGGTGTAGTAATTGCTCGCCCACGGGATGATGGTCTGGATGGGCTGGCGGAAATTACGCGTCGTCGCCGCGCCGATGGCCTCCACGTCGCCCCGGCGCAGCGCGGCGAGAATTTCGTGGAGGATGCCCATCATGTCGAGCCGGGCCTTCCACTCCGCCTCGCAGCGCAACAGGTATTTTTCGGTAACCATCTCCAGAATCGGTCCGACGTTCTGGGCCATCCCGCCGTGGACGAGCACGAGGCTGTCCTGCAGCTTGCGCCGCGTCTCCGGCGAGGCGTCGGTGTGGTCGAGAATGCGGTGCGTCGGCATGAGCCGCCCGCGGCTGATGCCAAACTCCGGGTCGCCTTCCTGCGCCAGCGCGCCTTCGATGAGCTTCATGCTGGGCCAGAGGCCACCCGAATCCTGCCAGCCGCCGCCGGAACCGCTGAGCCATTCGCCGAGCAGTGCGCGGGCGAGCGTGAGCCGTCGCTCCTCTTCCGCCAACTGGCCTTCGAGCGAGTGCGCCTGGCCGGTGGCCCTCATGCAGACGGAGATCAGCGCGGCCAGCAACGTCGTCGAGACGGCCAGACGCGAGCCTTTGGGGATGTTGTTGACGCTGCTGACCACCTCCAGACCGCGGCCCGGCCCGACGATTCGCGCGAGCAGGTCGGCGAGGTTTTGGCCGGAGCCTTCGATGCCCGGCGGCACAATGCCCGACGCGATAACAGCGGCTTTGAGC
>JAOACV010000767.1 GCA_026417675.1 Verrucomicrobiia bacterium | reverse complement strand
GCGAAAGTCAACGAGACGACACGAAGTTCTAACGATCTTCACGGTCGTCCCATAGCCAACCGGGCACAGACAAAAACCTCGCGTTTCCCGCAGATTCCAAGTCCTGATGAAACGGGATTGCAAAAGCCGTCGTGAAGTGGAAAATTACTTCCCTATGAAACACTTGTTCATCTCTCGTTGTGTTCGCGCGGGTTTGCTGCTCGGCGCGAGTTGCGCGCTGGTTGCCTCGTCCGAAAGTCTCGCAGCGAGGGGCCACGGGCCGGATCCGAACAAGCAGCCCAACATCGCCAACCCGTTCTTTGGCGAGGTGGTGACGGTCACGGCCACCAGCATCACCGTCAGAGGGGACCGCAAAGACAGCGGGTCGCCCAACGATCCAAATGCTTCTTCGGGCAAGCTGAACATCCATTTTTCCATCGGCAAGGACGTGAGCATCACGCGCGACGGGAAAACCATCGCCGCCACCGACATCAAGAAGGGCGAAAATGCCCTGGTCTCCTTCACCATGAAGGACGAATTCTCCAAACGTCGCGCCACCGAGATCAAGGTCGGCAACGTTTCCGCCCCGAAGGAAGAGGGCGGCGAGAAACCGAAAGGAGAGGCCAAAGGAAGGGGCAAAGCGAAGGCCGGCGACAACAAGTAATACGCTGGCTGTTTCCGTCCGCTCCGGACGCTGACTTGTGGCGTGGCGCATGACTGCGTAGTGACCAGAGGAGCCGAAGGATGAAGCCGAACGTTTCCGCCCTCTTTTCGCGGCGGGCGCTCTTGGGGCTGCTCGCTCTCGGATTGATCTGGGGCCTGCCTCACGCGCTGGCGGCAAAAAGGCGTCGCGGACCCGACCCGAACAAGCCGCCCGAAATCGCCAATCCGTTCCGCGGCGTCGTGTCCAACGTCTCGCCCACCTCCATCACGGTCGAAGGCGAAGGCAGGCTGGCCGACTCCAAGAACGCGAGCGCCGACGGCAAGGTCAAGATTCACTTCTCGATCAAGCCCGACACGCCGATTACACGCGACGGCAAAGCCATCACCGCGGCCGACATCCAGAAAAACGAGCCGGTTCGGGTGACCTACACCGCCAAGCCGGGCAGCACGCTTCGTCAGGTCACCAAGATCGAAGTCGGCAACTTCGACAAACCCCAGGACGACGCCCCAGGCGGGCAGAAGAAGAAAAAGAAAAAGTAGCGGCATTCGCCACCGTTCGCGCCGGATCGCGTTCTTGGCCGATCCGACGGGGTGGATTGCGTTCTCCAAACGCGATTGTCGCGCCCCACGGTGAGCGTCGCGCCCGGAGAACGCGACGCCATACGGATTCGCCACGGTGACGCCACGGCAGGATTGCGGATTGCAATCCGACGGCTTTGCTCTCACGCTATGGAGCCGCGCCACTCGGACCCGAAAAGCGACGCGGGACGGCCAGGAACCTCCGCCTCGCGGTCAACCTCGGTTTTCGGTTTGAGCCTTGTGGCTGCCAATCCCATGTCCGAACTCAACACGCAAGCTGCAAACCGCAACCCGTCGCCCGAGATGTCGCCCTCGCGGCTGATGGGGTTGGTGTGGAGTTGCGTCAGCTACGATTTCTACCGGCGCATCATCGAGGACAACTTCGGCCGCACGACGGGCTATCTCTGCCTGCTGGCGGCCGTCAGCGCCCTGGCGGTGGCGGTGTTCTTTCACACGCAGGTGTTGCCGGCGGTGCGCTCGGTGGCCGGGGCGATGAACGGGCTGGTGTTCAACGC
>JAOACV010000766.1 GCA_026417675.1 Verrucomicrobiia bacterium | reverse complement strand
ATCCAAGCGTCGTCATTGGAGTGGTCACGGCCGGCCTGTCGCTGGTCGGGCTGCGCGTGGGTAATCGCGCGGGCAAGCTGTTAGGCCGGCGCATGGAGGTTGTCGGCGGCGTCATGTTGCTGCTGATTGGCCTGAAAATCTTGGCCGCACACTCATAACCGAAAAAACGGAATGCACAAGAACCTGTTCATCACGGTCGTGCTGTCGCTGATGCTTCAACCGCTACGAGCTGCCGAGATTCGCCATCGCTTTATCGCTAAGGACGAATCGCGCTGCCAGGTGGTGTATGTGGACCAGACCGACCCGTCGAAGGATTGGGTGTTGGAGTTGGGGGCGAAGTGCCGCGACACCCAGCTCGTAGGCAACAACGTCCTGCTGGTCAGTTCGCCCGACGGCTACCGCGAATACAGTCTTGCGAACCGGAAGATGATCAAGGAGGTGAAGGGTTATCCCGGCGCGATGTCCGCCCGCCGCCGGCCCGACGGGCGCACGATCCTGGCTTGTGTGCAGAAGGAGGTGACGGTGTATGAGCTGAGCGCCCAGGATCAGGTGCGGCGCAAGGTGGTTTTCAAGGTCCCCTCTACGCGCATCGTCCGGCTCACGCCACAAGGCACATTGCTTTTCGGCTGCAAGGAACAGCTTTTCGAGGGCGACTTGGAGGGCCATGTGCTCAGAACGTTCACACTGCCGCCGGGAAGCTGGGTCTATCAGGCATTGCGCAAGCCCAACGGCAATCTGCTGGTCTCCGGCGGCTACAATCCGTCGCTGTTCGAACTCGATCCGAATGGCAGGATTCTCAAAACGATCGGCGGCAAAGAAAGCGCGGAGGCGAAAACGCTGGACTACCACTTCTTCGGCGCGTTTCAGATGCTCAAGAACGGCGACCTCGTGGTCTGCAACTGGACCGGCCACGGTCCGAGGGACGGCGAGAAAGGCGCGCAAATTCTTCAATTCGACCCGTCGGGCAAGGTCGTCTGGAAATGGCACGACACCGTTCGCGCCGGCAGCATCCACGGCGTCATCCTCATGGATGATCTGGACCCCGCGGTTCTCAACGACGACGTCTCCTCGGTGTTGGGGCCGGCGAAATAACCCCAACCCACGGCCCGGCAGGTTTAAGACGCCCAGAACTCGCTCGCTTGACGCGGAAACAACGCAGCCTCAGCCCCTACGCCGGCTCGCGATGTGGGGGCAGTTATGCGGATGCGCCCGCACACAAGGGATTCGCGTCATCCCTGTTGTTCAGTGCCCGTGTTCAGATCTGTGTCGGTTGTCCTGGGTCAGTTACACGAGCGATGCGCAGCCGGTTACAACGCGACCGACGCAAAGTGCGACGACGTTACACTTGGTCGGCCGGTCGTCCGCAAACATCCACCCCATCATGACGGCCCCGGCGATCATTCAACTATCACTTCGGCCGTTTGGTTCGCGACGGTCAAGCGGTGCGCGCCCGGCTCGCGCAAGGCGAGCTTGAAGGCGAGTTCGGCACGCTTGGCGCCGCGCGCCCAGCACCATTGGACGTCGCCGGGCTGGCCGTCCACGAGCAACGGCACTCGGCTGCCGTCGAGGAAGGTGTCGGTGATGAGGGCGGTGACGGTAAAGGGTTCGCCGGCTTTGACGCGCGACTTTGAGGGGCGGAGGCTCGCGCACTTGAACGGACTCTCGACGTTCCAGCCGCCGACTTCGAGCACGGGCTGCGCTTTGCCCGCGTCGGCGGTCGCAAAACGGGCGGTCAGCTCGCGC
>JAOACV010000765.1 GCA_026417675.1 Verrucomicrobiia bacterium | reverse complement strand
TCCCAACATCGGCTCCGGCGCGCTCATCACAGCGGGCGGGCGCTTGATCGTGCTGTCCGCCACCGGCGAGCTGATGGTCGCGCCGGCGTCACCCGCCGGTTTCAGGCCGACGGCGCGCGCGCAGGTGCTCCAAGGCAAGTGCTGGACCTCGCCTGTGCTGGCCAACGGCCGCCTCTATTGCCGCAGCGTCCCCGGCGAGATCGTCTGCCTCGACCTGCGCAAGCCATGAGCACAGGCCGAAACGATTCAGTCGAAGCCGTTGGCACGATCCGATCCCACAAGCAGCAGCGGGCCCCAAGCGCCGCCGCGGCTAGGTGCGGAGCCGCGCCATTGGCTGAATGCGTGACAGCGGCGGTTGCAAACCGGCGCTCCTTGGTTGGCCGACGCGATCAACTCTCTGGTCACGCGGCGTTTGAATCGTTCCCGATTAGCCGTCGCAACTTTCTCCGCGCTGCCGTCGGCGCCGGACTCGCCGTTCCTTTCGCGACGCGCGGCGCCGAGGCCGCGCACAAGTTCCGCACCGCGCTCATCGGCGCGGGTTGGTGGGGCAAGAACATCCTGAGGGAAGCGTTGGCGTCCGGCCGGTGCCGCGTCAGCGCGCTCTGCGACGTGGACGCCATGACCCTCGAAGTCGCCGCCGAGCAGGTCAAGGACCTCAGCGGCAGTCAACCGAAGACCTACAGGGATTTTCGCGAGCTGCTCGAAGAGGACCGTCCGCAGATCGTCATCATCGCCACGCCCGACCATTGGCACGCGCTGCAATCCATCGCCGCCCTCAAGGCCGGGGCGCACGTGTTCGTTGAGAAACCGACCGGCCACACCGTGAACGAAAGCCGCGCGATGGTGAAGGTCGCGCGCGAGACCGGGCGCGTCGTGCAAGTTGGGCTGCACCGCCGCGTCGGGCCGCATCACGTCAGCGCGATGAAGTTCCTCCGATCCGGCGCGGTCGGACAAGTCGGCATGGTGCGCGCGTTCGCCCACGGCACCGGCGGCCCGGAGAAACCCGCGCCCAACAGCAGACCGCCCGACGGCATGGATTGGGATTTCTGGTGCGGTCCCGGCCCGAAGCGGCCGTTCAACACCAAGCTCCACCCCGGCGGCTGGCGCAACTTCCTCGACTACGCCAACGGCCAGATCGGCGACTGGGGCGTGCATTGGCTCGACCAGGTGCTCTGGTGGAACGGCGGCGAGTATCCGCGCCGCGTCTTCAGCGCCGCCGGCCGGCCCGTCCGCGGCCCCATCGTGCTCAACGAGCGCGAGCAAACCACCGACGCGCCCGATCATCAGGTTGCGGTGTTCGAGTTTCCGACCTTCACCTGCGTGTGGGAGAACCGACAGTTCGCCGGCAACGAGGCCGAGAAGCATCGCATCGGGGTTTATTTCCACGGCACCAACGGCACGCTCCACATCGGCTGGCGCGACGGCTGGACGTTCTATCCGGCCAACAAAAAGGACAAGACGCTTCACGAGGACGCCCAGTTGCAGGAACCCGACGGCCACAATCTGAAACTGCTCTGGGCCGATTTCCTCGACGCCATCGAGCACGGCAAGCCCGCCGCCGCGCGTCTCGAACTGGCGCACCGCTCGTCGGTGTTGCCGCTGCTGGCGATGATCTCTTGGCGGACCGGCCGCAGTTTGCAATGGGACGGCGCGAAGGAGCAAATCATCGGCGACACCGAAGCCGCCCGGCTGCTCTGCCGCCCCTATCGCCCGCCGTGGACTTATCCGACGGTGTAGCCCGGCTG
>JAOACV010000764.1 GCA_026417675.1 Verrucomicrobiia bacterium | reverse complement strand
GGCAAGGACGAGCAAACGGCGATCCTGCAAGACCTGCTGGTGCACGCGGCTAAGGGCATCGCGCAGTATGCCCATCGCGCCCGCGCGCTCGGCGCGAAGGATCCGGCGATTGACCGGTTCATGCTCGAAGCGTTGTTCACGACCGTCACCAACGTCAATTTCGACGCGCAACGGATGGCGCATATCCTTCAGCGGGCCGGCGGCATCCAGCAGAAGGCGCGGCAGCTTTACGAATCGGCCTGCGCCAAGGCCGGCATCGCGCCGCAAATGGTGAAAGGCCCCGCGACCTGGGTGCCGGCATCCGACGTGGGTTCGCTGGTGACGCAGGGCAAGCTGGTCTCCATCCTGAGCCGGCGCGACGCGTTCGGAGCCGACATCAACGGCCTGATGGAACTGCTCACCTACGGTCTGAAAGGCACCGCGGCCTACGCGCACCACGCGCGGATTCTCGGCCAGGAGTCGGACGAGGTCTATGCCTTCCTGCACGAGGCGTTGAACTTCCTGACGAGCGAGAAACCCGCCGTGGACGACCTGCTCGGCTACAACCTGCGTTGCGGCGAGATCAACCTGAAGGTCATGGAGCTGCTCGATAAGGCCAACACGGGCGCCTACGGCCAGCCCGTGCCGACGCCGGTGCGTATCACGGCGGTCAAGGGCAAGGCCATCCTCGTGTCCGGCCACGACCTCAAGGACCTCGAAGAACTGCTGAAGCAGACCGAGGGCAAGGGCATCAACATCTACACCCACGGCGAGATGCTGCCCGCGCACGGTTATCCGAAGCTGAAGGCCTACAAGCACCTCGTCGGCAACTACGGCGGCGCGTGGCAGGACCAGAAGGTGGAGTTCGCGGCGTTCCCCGGCGCGATCCTGATGACCACCAACTGCATCCAGGAACCCGCCGACAGTTACAAGAGCCGCATCTTCACCTCCGGCCTCGTCGCCTGGCCCGGCGTGCGGCACATCGCCAACCACGACTACAGGCCAGTCATCGAGGCCGCGCTCGCGGCGCCCGGTTTCACCGAGACCGAGCCGGAGAAGACCATTCTCGTCGGCTTCGGCCACGAGGCGGTCCTGAGCGTGGCCGGGGCGGTCATTGACGCGGTCAAGAGCGGAGCGATCAAGCGGTTCTTCCTCATCGGCGGCTGCGACGGCGCGCGCACGGGGCGCGACTACTACACCGAGTTCGCCGAGTCGGTGCCGAAGGATTGCGTGGTGCTGACGCTGGCGTGCGGCAAGTATCGCTTCAACAAGCTCGACTTCGGCGCCATCGGCGGCATCCCGCGCCTGCTCGACATCGGCCAGTGCAACGACGCCTACTCGGCCATCAAGATCGCCAGCGCGCTCGCGGGCGCGTTCAACTGCGGCGTCAACGACCTGCCGCTCTCGCTCATCCTCTCGTGGTATGAGCAGAAGGCCGTGGCCATCCTGCTGACGCTGCTGCATCTCGGCATCAAGAACATCCGGCTCGGCCCGACCTTGCCGGCGTTCGTGACGCCCAACGTGCTGAAAGTGTTGGTGGAGAAGTTCAACCTCATGCCGATCACCACCCCCGAGGCGGACCTGCAAGCCATCCTGCGGCCGGCTGCGTAAGTTGTGCCTGTCTGACCGGGCCGGGCGGAAAACCGCGAGGTGGATCCGCCCGGCCCGTGTCGTTTTTCGGGAATGCAAAGGCGCGGTTTGTCGGGTAAAGTTCGGTTGCAATGGCGACAACCCAATAGACCCTGTCTCTTATACACATCTCCGAGCCCAC
>JAOACV010000763.1 GCA_026417675.1 Verrucomicrobiia bacterium | reverse complement strand
GATGTCGCCGATGATGCGGATGCCTTTGCCGTTGGCATAGGCGCGCAGCCGTTTCCATTGCCGGAAGAACTCGAACTGGAGAAAGCGGTGAAACGCGATGCGATCCTGGAGCGCGTTGCGCGCCGCCGCCAGCGCGGCCGGCTGGCGCCGCATGACGGCGATTTCCCATTGGTTCCACGGCTTGTAGTCGTGGGCCTCCAACAGCGCCATAAACAACTCGAAGTCCTCCAGCCACCACGCCTGCTCGCCGCAGAACCGCTCGTATTCGGGATCGCGAGTCGTGCGGCGACTCTGGCGGAAACGCTCGAACGCCAGCCGCAGCATCCGCTGCTTGTGCGGGATCACCCGCGCGAAATCCACCCTGTCCTCTCGCGCGCCGGGATCCGACGGCAGCGGCGTCAGCTCGTCCGGGCGCAGCAGTCCGTCTCTGGCCAGTTCATCGGGGCTGATCAGCAGCGGATTGCCGGCGAACGCGCTGAAGTTCATCGTGTAGGGCGAATGCTCGTAACCCGTCGGACCCAGTGGCAGCACCTGCCAAATGCGCTGCCGGCTCCGCTCCAGAAAATCCACGAACCGATACGCCTCCGGCCCCAAGTCGCCAATGCCAAATCGCCCCGGCAGACTGGTAGGGTGTAGCAAGATTCCGCTGCAACGTTTCTGGCTCATGGTGTCTGGACCGCCCTACCGCTTAAACAGAAAGGCGCGGAGATGCAAGGCTGCAAACCCCTTTCCCCGCAAGCAACGCATCTCTTGCTCTCGACTTTCCGCTATCTCCTCAACGAGGGCAAGGGCAGACGAAACTGGCGGGCTAGGGCGGCGGCTTCGTCGTGGAAGGCTTTGTTGCCGGTGTCAATCCAGCGCATGAGAAGGTGATTGACCTTCTGCTGCGCCCAGTCCTGCGCGATGTTGGAGACGCCGGTGTCCTGCGCGGGAAAGTTGCGCACGGCGGTCAGTTCCATCGGCTGGCCAGTGACAGCCTCGCCGCGGATCTGCACGGCAAGCCGTTTGAGTTGGTTGCGCGGGTAGCGTCCGTAGAGCGTCAGCGGCATGTCGCGGTAGAGATGGGGCGGCGTGCGCGGATAGACTTCTTCCTGGTCCACGCCGGCGAAACGGAACTCCACATCGAGCAACAACGGATTGGCGTAGAGCTGGCAGACTTGCACGAACGCGGCGGCCATCGCCTCGGGCTCAGAGACGTAATCCAGCCGGCCCTGGTTGCGTTGCGCGAGGAATCCGAGCAGGAAGTGATTCACGTCCTTGCCGCCGGCGAAGGTCGAGACAGAGGAGCGCCCGGCGTTGATCTGGGCGAAGCGATGGAGGATTTGCATCGTGTCGAGGATGCCGGTGGTGGGCTGGCCGTCGCTGAGCACCACCGCGTGCAGCAGGCGGCCCCGCTCGCGGTTGAGTTGGGAAAGCGGCAGCAGCGAGCCGAAGAAATCGGTGGTGCCCTCGGACCGCAAGGCGTTGATGAACTGTTGGACGCGCTCGGACTTGGCCTCGCTGGCCGGCAAGAACGTTGGGCTGACGAAGTCCACATTCTGCCGGAAGCGGATGATGTTGAACCGATCGGCGGGATGCAGCAGCGCCAGCGCGCCACGCACACCGGCTTTGAACTGCTCGACGCGTTTGTGGGTGATGCTGGCGGACACGTCTATGATGAAGATCACGTCGCGGGGAATCACCTGGAGCGGGCTGTCGGGCCGCGCGCCGACGCGGACCTGTCTCTTATACACATCTCCGAGCCCACGAGACCAG
>JAOACV010000762.1 GCA_026417675.1 Verrucomicrobiia bacterium | reverse complement strand
TGTGTATAAGAGACAGGCTTCAGCCTGGCCAGTCGTTCACCTTCGAGTGGCAGATGCGCGCGCCAGATACGACCGCGGGCGTCCCCGATGAGGCGATCGCCTGGAACTCGTTCGCCTACACATCCACCAATGCGCTGACCGGCGTCCCGCCTGTGGAAGCGATGGAACTGGTCGTCGAGCGTCTGAAGAAGACCAAGAGCAACGCCGAGTTCCTGCTGACGATGCACACGTAGCGCGGGAGGACGGAGTCTTGGGGGAAGCGCCGGGCCGCAAGCCGCTCAAGTTGGCGTGACGGAACAACGCGGTTAAAACCCGCGACTTGAAGTTCCTTCGGCGCTGCCGACACCGGCCGTTATTTCTTGGAGCTCTGCAGGCGGCGGCGCAGGGCGTTGTGCTGTTGCCACAGTTGGTCGGGCAGGCGCGTGCCGAACTGCTCGAAGAAATCGCGGATGGCGTCCAGTTCGGCCAGCCAATCGTTCTTGTTGACCGCCAGCAGTTTCTCCATCGCGCCGGCGGGCAGGTGCAGGCCGGTCATGTCAATGTCTTTCGGGTTCGGCACATAGCCGATGGGCGTGGGCACGCCGGCGACTTCCCCCCGACAGCGGGCGAGAATCCATTCGATAATCCGCAGGTTCTCGCCAAAGCCGGGCCAGAGGAACTTGCCGTGTTCGTCGGTGCGGAACCAGTTGACGTGAAAGATCCTAGGCTGGCGCTTGATGCGGGTGCCCATGTCGAGCCAGTGGCCGAAGTAGTCGGCCATGTTGTAGCCGCAGAAGGGCAGCATCGCCATCGGATCGCGCCGGACCTCGCCGACGGTGCCGAACTGCGCGGCGGTGCGCTCGCTGGCCATGGTCGCGCCGATATAGACGCCGTGCTCCCAGTTCAGGGCTTCGTAAACCAGCGGCGCCAGTGTCGCACGACGGGCGCCAAAGATGATCGCGGAAATGGGGACGCCGTGGTGCTGCTCGTAACGAAACGAATGCGTCGGGCAGTTGGTGAACGGCGCGGTGAAGCGGCTGTTGGGATGGCTGGAGAGCACCGGCTTGCCCTGGGGATCTTTCATGCCGGGTTTCCACGGCTTGCCCTGCCAGTCAATCGCTTTTTTGGGGGGCGGATCGTCGTGGCCCTCCCACCACACGGTGCCGTCAGGCCGCAGGGCGACGTTGGTGTAAATGGTGTCGCGGCTGATGGTAACCAGCGCGTTGCGGTTGGTCTTGGAGTTGGTGCCGGGCACGACGCCGAAGAAGCCCATCTCCGGGTTGATGGCCCAGAGTTGGCCGTCGGTGTCCACGCGCATCCAGGCGATGTCGTCGCCGACGGTCCAGATGCGGTAGCCCTTTTGCTTGAGTCCATCGGGCGGCTGGAGCATCGCGAGGTTGGTCTTGCCGCAGGCGCTGGGCAGGGCGGCGGCGACGTATTGGATGCGGCCGTTGGGTTCCTCGATGCCAAGGATGAGCATGTGTTCGGCGAGCCATTTCTCACGCTGAGCCAGCACGCTGGCGATGCGCAGGGCGAGGCATTTCTTGCCCAGCAGCACGTTGCCGCCGTAACCGCTGCCGACCGACCAGATGGCGTTGTCTTCGGGGAAATGCAGGATGAGCCGGCGGTTCATGTCGAGGTCGGCCTTGCTGTGCAGGCAGCGCGTGAATTCACCCTGCGGGCCGAGCGCGTCCAGCACCGCCTCGCCGATGCGGGTCGTGATCCGCATATTCAGCACGACATAGATGCTGTCGGCCAGTTCGATGCCGATCTTGGTGAACGGCGAGCCG
>JAOACV010000761.1 GCA_026417675.1 Verrucomicrobiia bacterium | reverse complement strand
TTCTCCCGGCGCTGAGCCATGCAGCGGTCCACCAAGTCGCGGATGAAGAACACGTCAAACGGCTTGTTCAGGTAGTCGGCGGCCCCGTGGCGGATCGCCGCGCGCGCGGTCTCGATGGTTTCGTAACCGGTGAGCATCACGCATTCGATGTGGGGGTCAATCTGCTTGAGTTCGCGCAGCACCTCAATGCCGGAGAGGTCGGGCATCTTGATGTCGAGGATCGCCGCGTCCACCGGGTGGCTCCGGGCGTAGGCGACGCCCTCGCGGCCGCACGCGGCGAGAACGCAGTTGTAGCGGTCCTTGAAGATGAACCGCAACGACTCACGCGGCCCGGTCTCGTCATCCACGATCAGCAGCGTGGGTCTCTCGGTTGGTTGAGAGGGGGGCGTGGATGGAGTTGGCGCGTCGGCAGTCATGGCTCAGAACTTCAATGTGGCTGTAAGCATGACGGCTTGGGAGCGAACCTCCCACTTTCCATTGACAGACGTGTAACTCGAATCACGGATGGTCCGGTCGTCGCCCAACGAGTATTGGTAGGCGAGGTCAACGCCCCAGCGCTTCGTCGAGTAACCGACGCCGACGCTGAAGATGTGGCGGTTGCTGTCCGGCACTGACGCCGAAAAGGTCCTACTCGGCACGGAGTTTTCCGAGTAGATATAGCCCGCGCGCAACGCCCATTCCTCGGTGAGGTCATACTGGACGCCAAACTCGTAGAAGAAACTCGCCCGCCAATCCATCGGCAGGATGTAGGACGCATTGGTGTCGGAGTCGAAGAACGTGTTGCGCGAGTGCAGCTTCACGTCGTCCATCGTATCCCAATCGGTCCATTCGACGTCCACCTCCAGTTTCAGCTTCTCGATCGGCCGGTAGGCGTAACCAACCGCGACCTGCTGGGGAAACTCCATGCAGACATTCGCGGAGCTGGGGCCGAAATCATACGGCAAAAACCACGGCGCACCGGACACCTTGGCCGTGCCGTCAAAATCCACCGTGAAGGGGCTGCGATAGGTGACGCCGACGGCGTTCTGTTTGTTGATCTTCCAGAGCACGCCGACGGTCGCGCCGAGGGCTTGGCCGTCGCCGTGGAAGTCCGCACGGGCGTCCGGCAGCAGCGACGAGAACGACGCGCGCTGCTTCATCTTGATGTTGCCATGATAGATGTTGACGCCGCCACCCAGCGACAGGTTCTCATTGATCTGGTAGGCAACGGTGGGCGCGAAGTTGTAAACCTGCATCTGGCTGCTTGTGCAAACATATCGCAGGGCGCCCTGGCTGCCCCAATCCACAGAGGTGCCATAAGGGACGTTAAAGCCAAAGCCGAATCGCCATTTCTCGGTTCCCAAATCGCTCGCCACATAGACGTGAGGCACGAACGACCACTTGTCCATTTCCTCGCTGTTGAGACCGCTGTCGAAACTGAATTCAGGGAAAAAGATGTAACCGCCGCCGCTAACCTGCGTGCCGGTCAGTTGCGTGAGGCCGCCGGGATTGTAATGGACCGCCGAGGGACTGTCCGCCTGCGCAACAAACGCCTCGCCCTGCGCGGTGGCCCGCGCGTCTTGGTCAGGATTGCGGAAACCGAGGGCAAGCGCCGCGGGGACTGCCGTCATGCCGACGGCCGCGCCCAACAGAAGCCAAGCCAAAAAGTGGCGGCCAGAATGTTCCATCGTCAAGGTTCGGTTGTTACCGCGCCGCGCCCGCGCGCAGCATCCAAAGCGGAAAGCACTGTTTATGCCAGCACCAGACGAGTATGCGTTCATCTTTCATTTTCCT
>JAOACV010000760.1 GCA_026417675.1 Verrucomicrobiia bacterium | reverse complement strand
CCGCCGATGATCTCGTCGGGACTCGCCTGATACTGATGCGTGCGGATGCCGTGCGTGTGAAGGTCAATCAGCCCCGGCGTCAGCAATCGCCCGCCGCCGTTCACTCTCTGCGCGCCGGCGGGGATGGCGTTCGGCTCAGGATTGAGGCTTCGGATCCGCCCTTGATCGAGCAGCAACCCGCTTCGCTCGATCTTCTGGCCGGGAAACACGACCTGGACGTTTTCAATCAAGACCATGACTGCATCCTGACCATCTTGCGTGTGGCTGGCAAGCGGCATCTGAGCCAACCATTCTGAACCGACTGAGGATGGCGCGAGAGCAAGGCTGCGTCACAGCACGCGGGGCCAACGCCGGCGAGTTCTCGCTTCCGCCGATCGTTTCTGCCGCTGCCGCCACTCGCCGGGGGGTTGTCCCACGGCACGGTGGAAACTGTGAATGAAATGGCTGAGGCTGTGGAAGCCGCACGCCTCGGCGATGTGGAGCAGTTTGTAATCGGTGGTGCGCAGAAGCTCCTTGGCCTTTTGCAGCTTGATCCGAACGATGAGTTCGACGGCGCTGATGCGCAGTTCGCGGCGGCAGGCGCTCAGCAGCGTGCTTTGGCTGACGCCGAGTTGCCGGGCCAGTTCCGCCACCGTCGGGAAGGCCAGCATGCCCGTTTCGCAAACGCGGATGGCGCGTTGAACAAGCGTTTCGGGATTTCGCCGCGCCGGGCCGGATTGCACCGAGCCTTCGCAGCACAACTCCGCTATCCGGCAGAGCCGCCGCAGGAAGTGGCCGGGATGCAGCGGCGTGCGGGAATGAAAACCGGCAACGATTTCCTTGAACAGGGCATAGACCTCGTCCGGCCGCGCGGGCCGCACGACGGGCGATTGCCGCGTGACGCCGAACAACCGCGCGATGTCCGGCACGGCCGGGCCGCCCAGTTCGCACCAGATGGTCTGCAGCGGCTGGCCTTGGTATTCAGTCACCTCGTGCCAAATCAGCGGCCAGTGAACAATGATTTCGCCCGGATGCACAAAGAACTCGCCGTGCGCCAGCCGCTCATAGTCGGTCCCGTCAATGTCGTAGCTGACGCCCATCCCGCTGTGGATGAGGCGTTGAGACACCCAGTCGCCCTTGCCGACGTGCGTGCCCGCGCTCATCGGATAGACGCCGATGCCGGCCTTCTGAAATTCTTCTGCGCGATACATGGTGCCGATAACCGCAACTGATTTGCGGATTATCGCAACAGCGGGTGCTTTTGGAAAGGCTGCGGTTTGCCTAGTCTGCGGGCCGCGCTGGAAAGGAGATCGAATGCAAATCGTCATGCCCCAACTCAACGACGCTGGCGATCCGGGCGTGGTCAGCGAAATCTTCGTCAAGGTCGGCGACCCGGTGGCCGTTGGACAACCGGTGATGGCGGTGGAAATGGAGAAGGCCGTCATCGAGATCGAGGCGACGGCGGCCGGCACGGTCAGGGAGATCGCCGTGCAGGTCGGCGACCATGTCAACGTCGGCCAGGTTTTGATTCAACTGGATTAACGTCATGGACACGTCCCCCGACCAACTGAAGCAGATGTATGAAACGATGGTGCTCATCCGGCTGTTTGAGCTGAGCACGATCGAGATTTTTGCGCAGCGCATGAAGGCGGGCGATTTTCCTGGAGCGCTGCACTCCTCGGAGGGCCAGGAAGCCATCGCGGTCGGCGTGATAAGCCAGTTGCGGCGCGACGATTACGTGTTCAGCACCTATCGCGGCCATGGCCACGCCATCGCCAAGGGCATTCGGCTGGAACA
>JAOACV010000075.1 GCA_026417675.1 Verrucomicrobiia bacterium | reverse complement strand
CGCCGGGCATGGGCGACGTGGAGTGGCAGTTGCGCAACTGGTATAACTTCGTCTGGACCTGCGGCGACGGACTGGTGGAACAGGGCTGCCACACGCTCGACAAGATCATGTGGGCGATGAAGGACGAGCCGCCGCTGAAGTGCGTCGCGGTCGGCGGCCGGCAGACGCCCAATCCCGGCGGCAACATTTACGATCACATCGAGGTCAATTACGTCTGGCCCAACGGCACGCGGGCGTTTTTCGGCCACCGGCAGTTGCCGAAGTGCTTCAACAAGGTCGCCGACTACGTCATGGGCACCAAGGGCGTCGGCACCATCGGCGAGGAACCGCAGCCGACCATCACCGGCGAGACGAACTGGACCTACACGGGCGAGAACAACGACATGTATCAGACCGAGCACGACGAGTTCTTCGCCTCGATCCGCAAGGGCGAGCCGATCAATGACGGCGTGTGGATGGCCACCAGCACGATGGCCTCGTACATGGGCCGCATGGCGGCCTACACCGGCCAGGAGATCAGTTGGGAGCAGGCGCTCAACTCCAAGGAGCAGCTCGTGCCCGACAAGCTCGATTGGAACCAACCGCTGCCCGTCGCGCCGATGGCCGAGCCGGGCAAGACCAAGTTCATCTAAAGCGTGGTTGCAGGAAATCACCTGATGTCGGAACTGAACTCCATCACACGGCGTGAATTCCTGAATCGCTCGATGGCCACCGCGGGGACCGTTGGTGTCGTTGCGGCCACGGCTTCGGAGAGTCTGGCGGCGGCAGCAGCGCCCGACACGCTGCCGCTCGCCACGCTCGGCAAAACGAAGATCAGCCGCGTGCTCCTCGGCGGGAACCTGATCTCCGGCTACATGCACTCGCGGGACCTGAAGTATGTCAACGACCTGTTTCGCGCCTATGCGACCGAGCAGAAGATCCTGGAAACGCTGAAGCTGGCCGAGGAATGCGGCATCAACACGGTGTTCGAGACCGGCGCGAACTTCGTGCAGCGATACAACCGCGAGTTCAACGGCCACATGCAGTTCATCCCGCACATCCAGGTCAAGGCCGACCAGAGCGACGACGACCTGCGTGCCCACATCGAGAAGCAGGTGGAGTCCGGCGCGTGCGCGCTCTATGTCTGGGGCGTCGCGGCCGACAGGCTCGTGCAGGCCGGCGCGGTCCGGCGCATCGCGCGCGCCGTCGAGCTGGCCAAGCTGCACGATCTGCCTGTGGGCGTGGGCGGCCACTCGTTGCTGGTGCCGATGGCGTGCGAGAAGCATGGCATCCCCTGCGATTTCTACGTCAAGACGTTCCACAGCGACAACTATCCCTCCGCGACGCCGAAGGAGTTGCGCAAGGAGTTCATCTGGCTCGACGGCGGCAAGGGCTGGTATGACAACATGTGGTGCATCAACCCGGAGGAAACCGCTGAGTTCATGAAGACGGTGAGCAAGCCTTGGATCGCCTTCAAGGTGCTGGCCGCCGGGGCGATCCCGCCGCAGCAGGGCTTCCTCTATGCCTTCAAGAATGGGGCCGACCTCATCGCCGTTGGCATGCTCGACTTCCAAATCCGCGCCAACTGCGATCTGGCGCGCAAGGTGATCCGCGAAACTCAAAAAAGGGAACGCCCCTGGCGAGCGTAAGCCGGGGCGCCTTGAACGCCATCACCGCGTCGGACACCGACCAAGCGGCACATTACTCAGCGGACAGATTCAGCGTTGGCGAAGCGTTCAGAGCATGTTAGCATCCCTGCCGAGTGACAAGAACGGACCCATGAAACACGACGTTGTAAGGAACGTTTCGGCCTCCCGAGCCAAGGGCGGGTTCCTAGCCCTCGGTTTGCCCTTTGTGATGGCCCTTGCCATCTCCATTGCCGCGTCGCAGGCAGCCGACGCCTCCAAACCCGCGCCCCCTCCACCTGAGCCGAGCGCGGAGGATAAGGCGCGGGCCGCTTACGAGGCGGCCGAAAAGGCGGCGCGCGAGGCCGAAGCGGCAATTCCTCCTCTGAAGACCGCCATGCAGAAGGCTGACGCGGCCTACGCCGAGGCGAAACGTGTCGCCGACGCGAAGCGACAGCAGGCCACGGAGGCGAAAAGGCTGGCGGGCGAGGAGGGCGTGACCGAGTTGAAGCAGGCCGAGGAGAATCTGATCGCGGCCATCCGCGCACTGACCGACGCAACCAACGCCAAGCCTCCGTTGGACAAAGCCCTGGCCGACGCCAAAGCCGCCGCGCAGCCGTTGCAGCAAGCCTACGACGCGGCCGAAAAGGCGGCCAAGGAGGCCGAAGCCGCCGCCAAAGCCGCCGCTGACGCGGCCAACAAACTTGACGACGAAGCCAAGAGAGCCGCGACCGAGGCGACCTCCAAGCGCCGAGCGGCTGATACCGCCAAGGCCAACCTGGCTCGCGCGCGTCAAAGTGAGCAGAACCTGCAGAGTCAACTGGCCACCGCCGCGCAGAAGCTGGCGGAGGCCGAAGCGCAGAAGAAGCCCGCGGACGAAGCTTTGGCCAACGCCAAGAAGCAGATGGATGCGGCGACGGCCGCTCACCAGGCAGCCGAGCAAGCGGCGCAGCTTGCCGAGGCCAACGCCAAGCCGGTTTCCGAGGCGGAAAAGCAGCAGGCCGCCGCCGACGCGGCTGCCAAACGCAAGGCCGCCGACGCAGCCAAGGCCGCCCTTACGCAGGCGCAGCAACACGAGCAGCAAGCGCAAGCTCAAGCCACCGCCGCCGCCCAGAAGCTGGCGGAGGCCGAAGCGCAGAAGAAGCCGGCCGACGACGCCTTGGCCGCCGCCAAGAACCAAGTGACCGCTACCACCGCAGCCCACCAGGCCGCCGAGCAAGCGGCCCAAGCGGCCGCGGCAGACGCGCGTGTCATATCGGTTGCCGAACTCGCGCAGGTTGCCAGCGAAGCCGTGGCCAAACGCAAGGCGGCTGACGATGCGAAGGCCGCGTTGGCGCAAGCCCAACAAAAGCAGCAACAAGCTCAGGCCGCCGTGGATGCCGCCGCCAAGAAAGTGGCGGGTGCGGAAGCGGAAAAGAAGGCTGCCAACGACACGCTGGCCAACATCAAGAAAGAAGTGGCCGCTGCCACGACGGCTTGCCAGGCCGCCGAGCAAGCCGTCCAAGTGGCAGCCTCCACGACCGAGACGATGACGGATCGCGCCGCCAGCGCCGAGGAACAAAGGCGGCAGGCCGAAGCCGACGCCGCCGCCAAGCGGAAAGCCGCCGACGAGGCCAAGGCCGCTCTGGCTCAAGCCCAGCAAAAACTGCAACAGGCCCAAGCCGCCGCCGATGCCGCCGCGAAGAAGGGAGCGGGCGCGGAAGCAGAGAAGAAGGCAACCGCCGATGCCCTCGCCGCCGTCAAAAACCAAGTGGCCACCGCGACGGCCGCTTCACAGGCCGCCGAGCAGGCTGCTCAAGCCGCCCAAGCCGCGGTGAACGCGGCGCACGCCAAACTCATCTCGGCCACCGAACTCGCCCAAATTGTCCGCGAGGAGGCCGCCAAGCGCAAAGCCGCCGACGAGGCGAGGGCTGCCTTGGCCCAAGTCCAGCAGCGACAGCAGCAGGCACAGGCTGCCGCTGATGCCGCCCACAACAAGGCAGCCGCCGCCGACGCGGAAAAGAAAGCGGCTGAAGGCGCTTTGGCCGAGGCCAAGAAGCAAGTCGCGGCGGCCAGCGGCGCAGCCGACGCAGCCGAGAAGGATGCGCAGGCTTCAGAAGCGCGAAGCAAATGGACCGCCGCACTGTTCGCCAGAAACGATCAGCAGAAACAGCAAGCGGCCGCCGACGCAGCCGCCAAGCGCAAGGCGGCTGACGACGCGAAAGCTGCGTTGGCGCAGGCTCAACAGAAACAACAACAAGCCCAGGCGCAAGCCGACACCGCCGCCAGGAATCTGGCCGACGCCGCGGCGAAGAAGAAAAGCGCTGACGACGCTCTGGCTGCCGCGAAGAAAAAGTTGGCCGATGCCACCGCCGCGCACCAAGCCGCCGAGCAAGCCGCGCAGGCCGCCGAGGCCAACGCCAAGTTGCTGGCCGATCGCGCCGCCAGGAACGATGATCAAAAAAAGCAAGCGGCAGCCGACGCCGCCGCCAAGCGCAAAGCCGCCGACGAGGCCAAGGCGGCTTTGGCCAAGGCTCAGGCGGCCCTGCAAGAACCGCAGAAGCTGGCCGATGATGCAGCGAAGAAGCTGGCTCGCGCCGCAGCGCAGAAGGCGATGCTTGACGCCGCCCTGGCAGGCACCAAGAAGCAAATAGCCGTCGCCGAGGCGGCCGCGCAGGCCGCCGAGCAAGCCGCCCAAGCCGCGGAGAAAGTGGTCGAGGAGAAAAAGCAGGCTGTCGCGCAAGCCGCCGCCAAGCGCAAGGCCGTGACGGATGCTGCCGCCGCGTTGGCCCAAGCACAACAGGCCGAGCAGCAGGCGCAGGCGCAGGTCACCGCCGCCACGCAGAAGCTGGCGGAGGCGCAGGCGGAGAAAAAAACGGCCGACGACGCGCTGGCCAACGCCAAGAACCAAGTGATCGCGGCCAACACAGCGGCTCAAACCGCGGAGCAGGCCGCCCAAGCCGCCGACGTCAAAGCCAAGCAGTTCGCGGCGGATGCGGCCAAACCCGAAGCCGAGAAGAAACAAGCTGCCGAGGAATACGCCACTAAACGCAAAGCGGCCGATGCGGCCAAGAGCGCCCTGAGCCAGCTCGAACAAACCGCGCAACAGGCTCAAGCCAAGGCCAACGCCGCCGCGCAAAAGCTGACTGACACGGAAACGAAGAAGAAGGCCGCCGAGGACGCACTGGCGAACGCCAGAAAACAAGTGGCCTCTGCGACGCAAGTAAATCAGGCGGCGCTGGAGGCGGCCAAGGAACTTCTCAAGCTGGATGCCGCGCGCGCGCAGGCCGCCGCCGACGCCGCCGCCAAGCGCAAAGCGGCCAACGATGCGAAGGCGGCTCTGGCCCCGGCGCAGAGAACACTGGAGCAAGCGGCGGTTCAGGCCAACAACGCCGCCCAGAACCTGGCGCGAGCAGAGTCGCGGAAGAAGTCGGCCGAGGAGGGTTTGGCGAACCTCAAGAGACGGATCGCTTTGGCCAAACAGACGCACGTTGCGGACGACAAAGCCGCCGCGGAGGCGGAGGCCGCCGCCGCCCCGTTGAAGCTTGAAGCGGACAAGACGCGCGCGGCATACACAGCCGCCGTGGACCTCGCCGACGACAAGCGCACCGCCTCCGAGCAGGCCAAGGCCGCTCTCTACCGTCTGATCGCCTCGCGCCAAGTGGCCAGTCTCATGGAGAGTCCCGAACCGCCGAAACCGTCGAACAAGATTGACGAGATCATCTTTGCGAAACTGAAGGCACTAAACATCCAGCCAGCCCTTTGTTCCGACGCGGTGTTCGTGCGGCGCGCCCACCTGGACCTGCTGGGCAAGCTGCCCACGGCGGAAGAGGCCAAGGCGTTCATCCAAGACACCGACAAGAACAAGCGCGTCGCCCTCGTCAACCGGTTGCTCGACCAGACTGCGCACGCTGACTACTGGGCGATGAAATGGAGCGACATCCTGCGGGTCAAGGCGGAGTTTCCCGTCAAAGTGTGGCCCAATGCCGCGCAGGCTTATCACCGCTGGATATGGGAAGCGATCGCGCGCAACAAACCCTACGACAAGTTCGCGCGCGAACTGCTCACCTCCAGCGGCAGCGATTTTCGCGTCGGGCCGGTGAACTTCTACCGTGCCATCCAGGACCGGACGCCGGAGGGCATCGCCGCGGCTGTGGGTCTGGCGTTCATGGGCACGCGGCTTGATTTCTGGCCCAAGGACCGTCGCGCGGGCATGGCGGCGTTTTTCTCGCAGGTCGGTTACAAGCCCACCAGCGAATGGAAAGAGGAAATCGTTTTCTGGGATCCACTCAAGTCAGCCGCCATTCCGGGTAGCACCGCGCCGGGAGTGGACGCGGTCGCGAAAGCCGTGACGGTGTCCAATCAGATTCCGGGCGCGCTGGAAAAACCTCTGGCCGAACCCGGGCCGCTGGAAGCGATTTTCCCAGACGGCACCAAGACGACGGTTCCGCCGAATCGCGATCCGCGCGAGGTGTTCGCCGACTGGCTGATCAAACCCGAGAACCCGTGGTTCGCGAAAGCCATCGCCAATCGCACTTGGGCGTGGGTGATGGGGCGCGGCATCATCCACGAGCCGGACGACATCCGGGACAACAACCCGCCGAGCAACCCGGAGTTGCTGGCCTACTTGGAGAAAGAACTGGTCTCCAGCGGCTACGACCTGAAACACCTCAAACGGCTGATTTTCACCTCGACCGCTTACCAGTTCTCTTCGATACCGAGGTCCAAGACACCGGAAGCGGCGGCCAACTTTGCCAGCTACCCGTTGCGGCGGCTGGAGGCCGAGGTGCTGATTGACGCCATCAATGACATCACCGGCAGTTCGGATCTTTATACCAGTGCCGTGCCGGAGCCGTTCACGTATATCCCCAAGGACATGTCTGCGGTGTCGCTGGCTGACGGCAGCATCACCAGTCCGTTCCTGACGCTCTTCGGACGTTCCTCGCGCTCGACGGGCATGGAAGCGGAGCGCGTCAACGAACTCGCCTCCCCTCAGTGGCTGCATATGCTCAACTCCGCCACCATCCAAAGCAAGCTGCAGAGCGGCCCGAAGCTTGCCGCGATACTCTCCGCGGGCGGCAGCCCGAAAGAAATCGCCGAGAGGCTCTACCTCACCATCCTCTCGCGCCTACCGACCGAAGCCGACGTGAAGGCTGCCGAGGAACATGCCAAGACCGGCGCGGCGGCCGGGCGCGACGTGTGGATTGACCTCGCATGGGCGCTGATCAACACCCCCGAATTCCTACAGCGGCACTGATGGCCCCGAACGCGGGGAAGCGTCGGCGAGCAAGAACATGATGTTGTGTGCGACTCGCGGAGCAAGACCTCTGCGAGCCGCCGTCCTGCGCCAAGAACCTCGAATAACACAAGACACGGCCGACGGAACCCAAACGTCGCCTCCCTCCGCGAGCGCGGGGCATCGAAAAATTGCCGCCGCAGGTCTTGAGGGCCACCTGATGGTTTCAACNGCGCGCTTGCGCCCAAAAATACCGCCAGTTTCCGCGGCATGATCGGGCACTTGAAGTTGGAGAACCGGGCATCAGACATTTGCCATCTCTTCCGTTCTTGACTGCGCGCGCAAAACACGGAACCTCAGCGCGACCATGAAACCTCGATCCCTTGCCTGCATCGTCGCGGCAACGTGCTTGCCGGGCATCGTCATCGGTGCCGACGCGCCCCTGCAAATCAGCGGCATCTACCCGCACCTCGCCACGTTCAACAACGAGGCCGAGTGTGGCACCGGCGCGGTCGTGCCGTGGGCCGGCCGCCTGTGGGTCATCAGCTACGGGCCGCATCTGCCGCTCGGCTCGTCCGACAAGCTCTACGAAATTACACCCGACCTGCGGCAGATCGTCCGCCCCGAAAGCATCGGCGGCACGCCGGCCAACCGGATGATCCATCGCGAGTCCATGCAACTCATCATCGGCCCTTACTTCATTGATGAGCAGCGCAACGTCCGGGTCATCCCCTACACGCGGATGCCCGGCCGCCACACCGGCAACGCGCGCCACCTCACCGACCCGGCCAACAAGGTCTATTTCGCTACGATGGAGGAGGGCCTTTACGAAGTGGACGTGAGGACGCTGGAGGTGCGCGGCCTCATCCGCGATGGCAATTTCAAGAAACCATTCCCCAGCGAGAAACATCCTGCCGCGCTCGACTCGCAACTGCCCGGCTACCACGGCAAGGGCTTTTACTGCGGCCAAGGCCGCCTCGTTTACGCCAACAACGGCGAGCGCGACAAACGCATCGCCACCGACCCAACCATCCCCAGCGGCGCGCTGGCCGAATGGCGCGGCGAGGGCGACTGGCAGATGGTGCGGCGCAACCAGTTTACCGAGGTCACCGGCCCAGGCGGCATTTATGGCAATCCGAGCCCCGACACCGATCCGATCTGGAGCATTGGCTGGGACCATCGCTCGCTCATCCTGATGCTGCTCGACGGCGGCCAATGGCACGCCTATCGGCTGCCGAAGGCGTCGCATTGCTACGACGGCTCGCACGGCTGGAACACCGAGTGGCCCCGCATCCGCGACATCGGCCCCGACGGCGCGCCCGACCTGATGATGACGATGCACGGCACGTTCTGGCGATTCCCGAAGACGTTCAGCCGGAAAAACTCCGCTGGCATCGCGCCGCGCTCGACCTACCTCAAGGTCGTCGGCGATTTCTGCCGCTGGGGCGACCGCATCGTCCTCGGCTGCGACGACACCGCCAAGAGCGAGTTCCTCAACAAACGCAAA
>JAOACV010000759.1 GCA_026417675.1 Verrucomicrobiia bacterium | reverse complement strand
CCCTTCAAGATCCACGTGGACGCGAATCTCGCCGAGCGCGCGCGACGCCGGGCGCAGGACGGCTTTTCCGATCAAGTCTCCCGCCGCGACCAACTGGACACCACGCGCAGCGTTTCGCCGCTGGTGGTTTCACCGGGCGCGTTCGTCGTGGACACCACGCTCAACACGCCGGAACAAACCGCCGCGATCGTGCTCGCGGAATTGAGACGCCGCGGCCTATGACGCACGCGGGCCAGCCATCCGGTGCCGGTGTCACACGCCCGAACCGGGTTTACTGGTTTTGGTGGAGATTCAGCCGTCTGCTTTACGATTGGCTGTTCCGTCTGCGCGTGCATGGCCAGGAAAACATTCCGCGGACAGGGGGAGTGGTGTTGGCAGGCAATCACGCGAGCTTCCTCGACCCCCACGGCATCGGGGTGTCGTGTCCGCGCATGGTCCACTCGCTGGCGCGCAAGTCGCTCTTTCGCAATCCGGTGGCGGCGATGTTCATGCGCGCTTGGAAAGCCGTGCCGGTGGACTTGAGCGGCAAGCCCGACATCGCGGGTCTCAAGACCCTTGTGGATCTGCTTCAGCGCGGCGAAGCGGTGGTGGTGTTTCCCGAAGGCACGCGCACGTGGGACGGCAACCTCCTACCCGCCAAACCCGGCGTCGGGATGCTGGTGGCCAAGGCCAACGTTCCGGTCGTGCCGGTGCGCGTCTTTGGCAGCTTTGAGGCCTGGCCGCGCACACGCAGATGGTTCCGGCGGGGCCAGATCCACATCGTTTTCGGCGCGCCCGTGCATTACGAGCAGATGGTCCGCGAAGCGAAGGCGCGGGGTCCGCAGGCGGTGAAAGAGGTTTACCAGAAGATCGCCGACGACGTGATGGAGCGAATCAAAGCCATTCCGCATCCGTAGGCCGCACACTCTCCATCAATTCGTGGCCGCGCGCTCCCGGCGCCAGCCGGCCTCCGTGACACTCGCGTGGCTGGCCGGTCCATTCGGCCAAAGTTTTGGACGGCGTGCCAGCGCGGCGTGCCTACCCGATCACCGCGCGGCCTGTAGCGCAACAACCGGCTTGACGCGTGATGCCGGGCCGGGCACAAAGCGACCGCATTTTGGAGACATGCGACGGCACCGTTCCAATTCGAACACCGGGGTTGGACACATAGTGGTTGCTCCACCGCAAACGGCGGCTGTCGGTTTCGATCAAGGAAGGCATGGCTGATCAGTTGCGAACCAGTCTCCGCCAGCGTCTGCGCCAGTGCGTGCAAGCGCATCCGTTCGCGGCGATCGGGCTGCTGGCGCTCGTGGCGCGGCTGGCGACGATGCCGCTGGTGCCCGCGCCGGGCTACATGGACGCCTGTTACTACTATGGCATCGCGCACCGGCTTTACCACGGCCACGGGTTCACCGAGAACATCATCTGGTCCTATCTCACCCCGCCCGCGTCGCTCGAACATCCTGCCGATCCTTATTGGATGCCGCTCCAAAGCCTCGCCATCTGGGCCAGTTTCGTCCTGTTTGGCGAGAGTTTTCGCACGGCGCAGATCCCCGGCGCGATCTTCAGCAGCGCGTTATGCGCGCTCGCCGCATGGTGCGCGTGGGACCTCACGCGCTCGCGCCGGTCTCTGTGGTGGACCGGCCTGTTCGCCATCTTCAGCGGGTTCTGGTTCCCGCACTGGGTCAACTGCGACTATATTTCGCTCTACGCGCTGATCGGCGCGGCCGCGCTCGCGCTGACCTATCGCGCGCTGCGCGACGAACCTATCTCATATACACATCTGACGCTGCCGACAAGCGATCT
>JAOACV010000758.1 GCA_026417675.1 Verrucomicrobiia bacterium | reverse complement strand
CTTCGAGGACACGCCAAGCCTCTGGCCGAGCGTGATGTTTTCCTCGTGGAGCACCAGCCAACCCCGCGGGTAGGAACTCATAGGCAGAACCGGCTCTAGAATGGAGCGCATGTTCTGACGATTCTGCAGGGCATTTGTCCGAAGCAACACCGGCCGTCCGTTTTTCACGAACCCCGTAGGATCCCACACCGCTTCCGTGAGGAACTCCCGCCGCGACCAAGTGATGATCGGCCGCCAGCCGTTCGCCGGGCGCGACGTGTCATATTCGAAGTGCACAATCTCCTGAGGGACGCCGTAACGCCGGACGCCATGCCAAACCCAGATGTTCACCACGCCCGGATTCATGCCCGAACAGAGGATGTGGGGCGCCCGCCACTTCCTTTCGCGCCCCGAGTCCAGCGAAGCCACCAATTCGGCCACCGTGCGGTCCTCATCGTTTAGCGAGGTGCAAACATACGACACGCCGGCGGCATCCGTGGCCGCCAGGATGGGCAACGTGTCCGTGTCGGTCACGTCCAGCACGATGTCAATCTGATGCCGTTGCAGAAGCCGCAGATAAAAGTCTGCATCCTTGGGCAGCCGGAGACGATGACGGATGAACTGGTAGTCGAGGCGGTGGTGTTCGATGAATCGGTCCTCGCGCACGCGGTCGTTGCGATCCAGCAGCACCAGCCGGCCAAAATGCGCGCGCCGTCCGCCCAAGCGCCGCAAAAAAGCCCGGGCCACGCTGCCGGACGCGCCAACGATCAAGAGATTGGGCGGACGACGGTGAGAATCCATGCAGCCGACCTCTCCTTTCCGACGCTCTTTCAAATACCCCAATCGCCTCGCGTTTGACAAGCCGCAGCTTCAGTCACACCGCATTTTTTGCGTGGGGAACCAACAAGGAAACGTCTTCGAAAGCCGCTTGCGAAATCCGCGCTCAAACGCGCGTCATTGTCCGCTGCATCTTCCGCGCGATCAACAGCGCCATCTCCAGCGCCTGCTCGTAGTTCAAACGCGGGTCCACGTCGCTGCGATAAGCGCGTTCCAGGTCCGCCTCGGCCAGTCCGCGCGCGCCGCCGACGCACTCCGTGACGTTCTCGCCTGTCAGCTCGAAGTGCACGCCGCCCAGGATCGTGCCGGCCTGGCGGTGTATGTCGAACGCCTGGTCCAACTCGGAGAGGATGTCGTGGAAATCGCGCGTCTTGCGGCCGGAGGGGGTTGTGCGCGTGTTGCCGTGCATCGGGTCGCAGCTCCAGAGGACGACACAGCCCGCTTTCCGCACAGCCTCGATCAAGGGAGGGAGTCCCTTGTTGACGGCTTGCGCGCCGAACCGGCAGATCAGCGTCAAACGCCCCGGTTCATTCTGCGGGTTCAGGATGCGGCAGAGTTCCACCAGCTCGTCGCTTGCGATCCCCGGCCCGATCTTAACAGCGATCGGGTTGGCGATGCCGCGGAAGAACTCCACGTGCGCCCCATCGAGGTTGCGCGTGCGATGGCCGATCCAAGGAAAGTGCGTCGTCAGGTCATACCATCCCGAATGACGCGGGACCTGCCGCGTCTGCGCCTGCTCGTAATCGAGATGCAGCCCCTCGTGGCTCGTGTAAAACTCGCTCCACTGCAACTCGTCCAGACGCCGATGGGCGAGCGCCTCCACAAACCGGATGCCGGCGCCGATGTTCTCCACGACCTTGCGGTATTCCTCGGCGCGGGCCGAATACTGCACGAAGCCTAGGTCCCAATACTCTGGGTGATGCAGATCGGCAAAGCCGCCTTGAAGCAAAGCGCGAACGAAATTCAGCGTCAGCG
>JAOACV010000757.1 GCA_026417675.1 Verrucomicrobiia bacterium | reverse complement strand
CCCCATGGGCGGCCTTGAAGATGCGCCGCAGATGCCGGTCGGTCACGCCCAGATGCGCCGCCAAATCGGCCAGGCGCGCGGGCTGCGGGCCGCCATGGGCCGCGCGGTCGAGCCAGCGCGCCGCGGCGGCGGCCAGCAGGGCGTTGGAAACCCAATGATCGCCCAAGAGACGCAGCGAGACGGTAACGCGTTTTGAGCCTTCGCCACGCGCGGCGGCCGACGAAGCCGTCCCGGGCCACGGATCGTCCATCGCGGGCAGGAGCAAGTCGAAAAGAACGCCGCTGTCTGTGTGCCGGATATTCTCCGCGCGCACGTCGGCGTTCGGCGCCAGACCTGCGGTAACGATGCGGGCGCGGGTGTAGTCGCGCAGCCAGGGAGTCCACTTGTTGTCGGCGTTGAGCACGGCGACGCCGTCGGGCGGCAAGGCGGCGATGACGGCGGCTTTCTCTCTCGCCACGCCCTCCTCGTTGCCCATGCCTTCGAGGTGGACGGGGCCGACGTTGGTGATGATGCCCACCACCGGGGCGACCATCCTAGCCAGCGGCGCGAGTTCGCAGGGATGGTTCATGGCCAGCTCGAACACGCCGATTTCGTGGAACGGCCGGATGCGCAGCAGGCTGAGGGGGACGCCGATGTGATTATTGAGATTGCCTTCCGACTTGATGGTCTGGAAGCGCTCGGACAGCAGTGCCGCGAGCATTTCCTTGGTGCTGGTCTTGCCGTTGGAGCCGGTTACGGCGATGGTCTTTAACGGCATCAACTTCCGGTAGTCGGCCGCCAACTGTTGCAGCGCCGTCAGCGTGTTGGGGACGTGGATGACCGGCAGAGCAAACGCCTCCGGCACTTTGCGCGGGTTGGAGACGATGACAGCGGTTGCGCCGCGCTCGGCGGCCTGGCTCAGGAAATCGTGGCCGTCATAGCAGTCGCCTTGGAGCGCGATGAAGATCTCACCCGGCCGGATGCGCCGCGAGTCGCTGGAGACGCCGTTGAAGACCGCTTCAACCATGGGGCCTTTCAATGGTGCGCCGCAGGCGCGGGCGATGAAGGCGAGGCTAAGTTTTTCCATCGCGCCAGATACTCCCGGGCGACTTCGCGGTCGTCAAACGAAATCACCGTGTCGGCGAATTCCTGGTAGGTCTCGTGACCCTTGCCGGCGATGACCACGACGTCTCCGGGACGGGCCATCTCCAGCACGCGGCCAATGGCTTGGTGGCGGTCCACGAGGACTTCGTATTTTGCCGGGGCGCTCTGGCCTGACTCGGCGGCGGCCTGGGCGAAGCCTTCCTCGATTTGAGCAATGATGGAGCGCGGGTCTTCCTTACGCGGGTTGTCAGAGGTCAACACGCTGTGATCGGCTAAAAGGCTGGCCACGCGCCCCATCAAAGCCCGTTTACGAGTGTCGCGATTGCCGCCGCAGCCGAAACAGAGCAGCAGGCGGCCTTGGGTGGATTCGCGCAGCGTCGTCAGCACGTTCTTAAGCGCGTCGTCCGTGTGCGCGTAGTCCACGAAAACCTTGAATCCCTGGCCGCAATCCACCTGTTCGAGACGGCCGGGCACCTGGGGCAGGTCCTTGAGCGCGCGGGCCATGACCGGCAGCCGCACGCCGAGAGTGAAGCAGGCGCCGATGGCGGCGAGGGCGTTGGAGACGTTGTAGCGGCCAAACAACGGCATTGAGATCCGGTCGGCGCCCTTGGGCGTGCTGACATCGAATTTCAGGCCAGCACAGTTGATGGCCAGGGCGCGCCCGCGGATCATGGCCTCGTTCTCGATGCCGTAGGTCAGTTTGAGCGCGTGG
>JAOACV010000756.1 GCA_026417675.1 Verrucomicrobiia bacterium | reverse complement strand
CAGCGTCAGATGTGTATAAGACACAGGGTCCCAACAGCGATTCCACCACGTCGCGGTCCACCGCCATGCCTTGCGGCAGGACATCCGCCAGCGTGCGGCGCGGCTCCAGGTCAAGGAAGATCGCCGCATCGCTGGCCGGCATGTTGGCGTCCACCAGCGCCACCCGGCCCGCTGGAGCGGTTTCCGCGGACCCGGCCGCGAGCGCGCAGCTCAAATTGACCGCGACGGTCGTGCGGCCACCGCCGCCGCGGCAGCCAACTATCGCGATGACCTTCTGCTTTTCCTCTGGGCGCGCCATCTCTTCCGCGGGACGACGGCGGACGGCGCGTTTCTCGGCGACGGACTGAATCTCCCGCAACGTCTGTTCCCGTTGCAGCGGAGCGATGAGGAAATCCGCCACGCTCGCCGACATCATCCGGTGAAACAGGCTCTCCTCAAATCCCTGCGCCAGCACCATGATGATGGAGGTGAACGGACATTGCACGGCCAGTTGTTCGCAGACCTCGATCGCCGAGAGCGGTTTCAGACCGCTATGAATGATCGCGATGTCCGGGCGCTTGATCAGCGCCATGTTCAGACACTCACCACTGTCAGCTGCCCGTCCCACCACCTCGTAGCACTCGTCGCCCTTCAAGAACGCGCAGACGCTGTCGCCTGTGGAGCCTTCACTATCTGCAATCAGGATTTGGATGGCTTTCTCACTCATAGATGGGCGCTTTCGCGCCGCGTCCCGCTCGCTCGAACACCGGCGCGGTGGACCTGACGGCAGACTGCATCCGCTTTCCGCGCCGGTTGCACGCTATCCTCGCCCGCCGCCCGCTGTCAAGCGCGCCAAGAGCGCGCACGATCGCGGGCAGCCCTCAATTGGATGTTGTGCGGCCGCCTTCCTTGCGGCAAGTTGGCGGCACCATGAACGAAGAACTGATCAAGGTCAAAGACGCCCTCGGATTGGAGAAACACACGCGCCACATTTTCCTGTGCGCCGACGCGACCGAGCCAAAGTGCGCGTCGAAAACGCAGGGGGTGGAATCATGGGAGTTCCTCAAGAACCGGCTCAAGGAGTTGGGCTTGGCGAGCCGCGTGAACCGCACCAAGGCCAATTGTCTGCGCGTCTGCATGCGTGGCCCCATCGCCGTTGTCTATCCGGAGGGCGTGTGGTATCACTCCTGCACCCCCGCCGTGCTGGAGCGCATCATTCAAGAGCACCTCGTTGGTGGCAGGATCGTCGAGGAATTCGCCTTCGCGAAGAACCCTAACTTCAGCAGCCAAGCAAGACCATAGGCCGAACACCTTGGCCGCCGAGCGATCGCGGCGGCGCGGCAGACATGGGCGGCGACGCGAACAAAACAACCGGAGATGCCACGGCGCCGCGGGCTTCGTGACTGGCTTTGCGCTCGCCGCTCGTGTGCCGGGGGCGACTCGCCGAAACGTTGCCGTTGCGCGAATCGTCTCGACTATTGCGGCTGGCAACGCGTCTTCAACAACGTCGGCTTCCGGGCGATTTGTGAACCACCGGATGCGCTGGGAGGCCGGCGCATTTTTTCCTCAAGCGTCCTGTCGGACACGCGCAATTATCGCACGCGCCACATCATCACCAGACCCATCAACATGAAGATGCCGTTGGCGAGCCAGACGGCTAGGACGGGATCCAGCACTCCCTGTTTGCCCAACGTCAGGCCCGTGTAATAAACCAAGAAGTAAAGGACGAACATCGTCAGCGCGACCGTCACGCCGACCAGCGCGCTGCGCCGGCCCGTGCCGCCGCCGAGGGGGATGGCCATCAAGCACGCCACGAGGCACGCCCAAGGG
>JAOACV010000755.1 GCA_026417675.1 Verrucomicrobiia bacterium | reverse complement strand
AAACCTGCCCGCCGAGGGACGCAGCTTCGAGGGGGAGGAGCCGGCGACGATTCTGGATATACAGGACCCCGGCCTGCGTTTCGAGTGGGCGATTCATTACAAGATTCACGCGACGCTGACGGGGCATGAATTGGTGGCGGTGGGGAGGCTGTGGACGCAGGTGGGCATTTGCTGCGTTCGCTGCCTGAAGGACGCGACGCTCCCGTTGGATGTGCTGTCTTTTGTGGCGCACCAGGAGGTGGGCGCGGGACAGGAATTCGCCGACTTGACGGAGAATATGCGGGAAGATATTCTGCTGGCCCTTCCGCAGAATCCGTTGTGCCAGCCCGGTTGCCGGGGCTTGTGTCCCAGCTGCGGACAGGACTTGAACGAATCAACCTGCGCGTGCGCCCGCAAGGCAACCGAGGGCCGGTCGGCAACGGCCTGGAGCGCGCTCGACCGAATTAGAACAGTGAAGGAGTCTCATGGGCGTTCCTAAACGCAAACAGTCCAAGAGCCGCCAGCGCAGCCGGCGGATGGCCAACCGTTGGCATCGCCCGCAGTTGGGCAAGTGTCCGCAGTGCGGCAGCAGCGTGCGGCCGCACCGCGTCTGCCCCAGTTGCGGCTACTACAAAGGCCGCCAGATCGTCACCATCGAAGCCGGCGCGTAATGCTGTCCCCCGGCGCGCCATGCGCTCGTCTCGCTTCCGACCTTGAAAATCGCTGTTGATGCCATGGGTGGAGACAATGGGCCGCAGCCCGTTGTAGTGGGCGCTGCGGCCGCGTTGGCCTTGTATCCACAGATCGAGCGGCTGTTCCTCGTCGGCATCGAGGGCGAATTGCGCTCCCATCTCAACGGCCTGCCCTACGACCCCGACCGGCTGCGTATCGTCCATGCTTCCGAGGTCGTCACCATGGAGGACAGGGCGGTCGAGGCCGTCCGTCGCAAGAAAGACTCGTCCCTCAGCCGCGCCGTCGACATGGTCAAGGAAGGCGAGGCCGACGCGGTGCTTTCGCCCGGCAATACTGGCGCGCTTCTGGCCGCCGCACAGATCAAATTGCGCACCCTGCCCGGCGTGGAGCGGCCCGGCCTGCTTTCGGTCATGCCATCGCGCGTGCGGAAGTTCGTGCTCATTGACGTGGGCGCCAACATCGAGGCCCGGCCGCACCATCTGCGCGACTACGGCATCATGGGCGAAGTTTATGCGCGCCAGATCCTCGGTTACAGCAACCCGGCCGTGGGCCTTTTTTCCATCGGCACGGAGGAGATGAAGGGCAACGATTTGATTTTTGAAACCCAGCGTCTGCTGCGCAACAGCCCGGTCAACTTCGTGGGCAATGTCGAAGGCCACGACCTGTTCACCGAGAAGGTGGACGTGGTGGTTGCCGACGGGTTCACCGGCAACGCCGTGCTCAAGAGTTGCGAGGCGACCGCGCGCGTCATCGCCCATTGGTTGAAGGAGGAGATCGCGCAGAACCCGCTGCGCCGGCTTGGCGCGCTGCTGGCCAAGGGCGTGTTCAACGATTTGAAGAAGAAAGCCAACCCCGACGAATACGGCGGTGCGATGCTCATGGGCGTCAATGGCATCTGCATCAAGGCCCACGGCAAGTCCAGCGCCAATGCCATTCGCGCCGCCATTGGCGTTGCCGCCGACGCGGTCGCGGGGCGGGTGAACGATTTCATCGTCGAGGAGATCCAGCTTAGTCATGAAAAAAACCACGCCCCGCATCCCGCGCCCGCAACTGCCGCCTAGGGCCGTTTCCATCGTCGGCACCGGCAGCTACGTTCCGTCGCGGGTGGTTACCAATGCCGAGTTCGAGGCTCGCAAGG
>JAOACV010000754.1 GCA_026417675.1 Verrucomicrobiia bacterium | reverse complement strand
GAGATGTGTATAAGAGACAGGGTGCGGTGATGGTGCTGTTCTTGTTCGTGGTTATGCTGCTCGACATCAAGGCCGAGCGCCAGCGCCGGTTGAAGCTCTTCACCTTCGTCGGCGGTGTGGCCGTTGCCGGCGCGTTGGGCTGGAAGCTGATGCAGGTGATCCGCACCGTTCCTGCGGGCGGGGCCCGAGCAGCCGTCGGCACGACCGAGGAGGTCGGCAAACTTCTGTTCACCCGCTACCTGCTCCCGTTTGAGGTCACGTCGGTGCTGTTGCTCGTGGCTATGGTCGGCGTGGTTGTGTTGTCGAGGAGGGACGCGAAATGATCGGCCTGCACCATTACCTCGTGGTCAGCGGGCTGCTGTTTACCATCGGCCTCGCGGGCGTGTTGTTGCGGCGGAGCCTGCTGATCATCTTCATGTCGCTGGAGTTGATGCTTAGCGCCAGCAACCTTGCGCTGGTGGCTTTCAGCCGGTTCAACGGCAACCTGCACGGCCAGGTATTTGTGTTTTTCATCATCACCGTCGCCGCGGCGGAGGTCGCGGTCGGGCTGGCGATTCTGGTGGCGCTGTTCCGGCGGCGGCAATCGGTGCAGGTGGACGACATCACTACGATGAGATTCTGAGATGGAAGACCTTTGCGGACTCTTGTGGCGCATCCTGATCGCCCCGCTGACGGCGGCGGTGGTGATCTGGCTCATCTGCCACAAGTCCAAGTTCTACGGCGAGTTCAGCGCCATCATGGAACGCGTGGCCGCGCCATGGATTGCCGTCTTGTTCCTGGCAGGCGCGACTTTCTTCGCCCTGCGCGCGTATTGGTGCGTCGGCGACAACATCACGCGGGCGTCAGTCTGGTATGAGTTTGTCTCCATCGGCGACCTTGACATCGTCATCAACTGGTCGTTGGACAAGCTGAGCGTGTTGATGCTGCTGGTGGTCTGCGTCGTCTCGCTGTGCATCTTTGTCTATTCCATCGGCTACCTGCATGACGATCCCGGCATCAACCGCTTCTATGCGAAGCTTTCGTTCTTCGTGTTCTCGATGTTCGGCATCGTGCTGGCGGGCAATTTCCTGATGATGTTCATCTTTTGGGAGCTGGTCGGCGTCTCCAGCTACATGCTCATCGGCTACTGGTATGAACGGCCCAGTGCCGCGGAGGCGGGCAAGAAGGCGTTTCTGGTCAACCGCGTTGGCGATTTCGGTTTCCTGCTTGGCATCCTGCTGCTTTGGGGCGTCACGGGCGGACTGAACTTCACGGATGTCCGCAACTCGCTCGAAACCAAGCCGGTGAACGCCGAACTGCTGGCCATCGCCACCGTGCTGATTTTCTGCGGCGCCGTCGGCAAGAGCGCGCAGTTTCCTCTGCACGTGTGGTTGCCCGACGCGATGGAAGGCCCGACGCCCGTCAGCGCGCTCATCCACGCCGCCACGATGGTCGCGGCGGGCGTGTATATGCTCTGCCGCGTGTCGTTTCTGGTTTTCCCCAGCGCGCTCGGCATGGAAATCATCGCCTGGACCGGCGGCATCACCGCCTGCTTTGCCGCCGTCATCGCGACCCAGCAGAACGACATCAAACGCATTCTCGCCTACTCGACGCTGAGCCAGCTCGGCTACATGATCATGGCCGTTGGCCTGAGCAACCCGCAGGGCAGCGGCTACATGCCGGCGATGTTCCACCTGAGCACACACGCGTTCTTCAAGGCGCTGTTGTTCCTCAGCGCGGGCAGCGTCATCATCTCCTTTCATCACGGCGAACAGGACATTTGGAAAATGGGCGGGTTGGCCAGGAAGACGCCGATCACGACCGCCTGCTT
>JAOACV010000753.1 GCA_026417675.1 Verrucomicrobiia bacterium | reverse complement strand
CCGTCACCCAGATGCCCGCGAGAAACCCGCAGGCCACCAAGATGCCATACCAGTGGACGCTGAACGCGCCGAATTGGAACGCGACCGGGTGCACGAGTGGGTTTCTTAACACGAGCCGCGTGAAACGTGAAAC
This sequence comes from Verrucomicrobiia bacterium, assembly GCA_026417675.1. GTDB lineage: Bacteria > Verrucomicrobiota > Verrucomicrobiia > CAIQCK01 > CAIQCK01 > JAOACV01. The sequence goes on along the minus strand of JAOACV010000753.1, from coordinate 1,622 downwards.
GCAAAACCGGAGCGTTCCGGCAGCGGTCGTGAAGACCCAAGCGGCTTGAACATCGCGGAGACCCCGCTGTTTGTTCCGGGAGCGGCCTTTACTTTGTCGCGGGGACGACCACGATCTCCACATCGAGCGCGCCGCTGTTGTCATAGACGGGCTGCTCGTTGACGCGCAAAGACAGCGAGCCGAGTTCCTGCGCAACAAACTGTTTCTCGGCGGCGATCTCAAACGGCTCGCCGAAGCCGATGCGGCCGACAAGAGCGCAGGGCGTCAGTTTCGGGCAGGGCGGACGGGTGCGCGTGGTCTCGCCCGGACGGCCTTCGGGACCGGAGGAAAGTTTGGCGGACTTGTCGAACTCGTAGCTGCCGGAAGCGATGATGTTTACCTTGTCGCCCTTGCGCAACATGATGCGCGTGTCCTGCCAGTCGGCGTTGGCCATCACCTTGACACGCGAGGAGGAGGAGAAGCTGACAGCCTGCGCGAGTTTGCCTGCCTCGGCCGCCGGTTTTTTCTCCGGACGCCTCAGCATTCCCGGCAGCTCGGCCTGCTTGAAGCCGTAAAGCTTCAGTTGCCGGACGCACCAGTCGTAGTCGAGGAAGGCCACCACATGCACGTCATCAAACGTCGCGGTTGAGTCGTGCGCCGCCAAAACGACGTTGAAAGGCTCCCTGCGAACGGTCTGGCACTTGAGCGTCTGGCGGCCATCCAGCCGGGCGACGATGTTGGTTTCCTCGCGCTCCATTTCCAGCACATGAGTTTGCCGCAGCAAGATGCCCGCGCTGGGGCCTTGGACGCGCTTGCCGTCCGTATCGCCGGCGAACCAGCCCATCGCGCCGAGGCGGAACCCGCACAAGACATCCGAGTCCATGTCGCGCAGGCCGATGGCGGCCTCGGAGCCGCTGACGATGGCAGCCTTGACGGGGACTTTGGCAGGCCCGACGATCAACGGTTGCAGCCCCAGCCACGTCGGCCCGAACTGACTCTTGGACACCACGCCGTCATACACGCGCCAGGCAAACGAATCGGCGCGGCCTTTCGCGTCGGTGACCTGCCAGTCGGCGAACTGCCCGATGTCGGAAAAATCGTAGCGCAGCTCGACCTTGCCATCCGGCAGGAGCCGCTGAAAGCCGCGGATCATCTGGCGCAGTTGCGATTCCGTGGCGGGCGGCGGCCCGTAGCGCGCCACGGTGCGGCCCTTGAAATCCTTGCTCAGCCGCGCATCCATCGTCCGTCGGAACCAGTCGAGGTCCAAATGGCCTGTGATTTTCAGATTGTCCAGCGCTACCGACGATCCCGGCGCCAGCCAGCACACCTGACCCAGCTCGCCTACGGACCGCGGCGCCGTCAATGGCTGCCAGCCGACCGGGCCGATCGAGAAGTTGCCGGCGCCAAAGTTCACCACGAGGTCCTGCACCTTGCCGGTGAGCGGCAGTTGGGGCGCTTCCGCGACGGTCTTGCCGTTCTCGCCGAGGAACATCGTCAGAGGCTGGCCGCCCACGCCCGCCACCAACCGGCCGTTTTTCTCGGCCTCGTAGAAGCCCGCCGCATACCGGTCGCCACTCAGCAAGAATCCCTTGAACGACACCTCCACCTGGCCGACGAACAGGGCCTGTCTCTTATACACATCT
>JAOACV010000752.1 GCA_026417675.1 Verrucomicrobiia bacterium | reverse complement strand
GTCCACGTCCGGCCGAGGTCGCGCGAAGTCATCCAATGCACCGGCCCGAAATAGTCCGAGCCAGCGATCGTCTGCAGCGTCATAAACGCCATCGGCCCCGCTGCGCCCGGCACCATGCACGCGCGCGGATGAAACCAGGTCGGCCCGCTGCCGTCGCGTCCCCGGCGCAGGACGACTTTCTCGATGGAGGCGACGAGTGAAGATGCGTCATCGGCTGCGTGCGTCGGGACCAGCAGCGCGAGCAGGGTGGCAATCATGGGTGTGCAGGTTCGGCTCATGGCGTCAGCTCGATCGCATACACAGCGTTACGCGGCGCGACATCAAAACGCAATATCGCAGCGCCGTCCTGCTGCACCCGTCGCGTGGGGATGACCTTGCCCCGGTCGTCCTTCACCACGAGCCGGGCCGCATCGAACGCCGGCGGCAGCAGCGCCTCGATGGTGAGCGGCTGGTCGTAGAGCGTCGCGTCGGTCAGGCAGATGAGTTGAAACGCGAGGCGCTTGGGACCGGTCTGTTGGAGCGCCAGCTTCGAGGCGTTGCGCTCGGTCTGATACTTGTGGATGTCGGCCATGCCGGCGATCCAGAGCCGCGACTGATGCTCCTTCGCCACATCCAGCGCGGTGCGGAAGTTCGCCTCGCTGCTGCCGAGGCCGTCGCCGATGCCGTGATAGTGGATGCGGCACCAGAGGCCGCGCTCGATGTGCTGTTCCAACGCGCGGCGGAAGGCAGCGACGCGGTTGCCGTAGGTGTCGTCCATGCCCAGCGAGCCGGACGTTTCAAACAGGTAATACTTGTCCAGATAGTAGCGCAACGTTCGGGTCGTCTCCCAAAACGTGCCGCCGCCGAGGTTGAGCGCCATGAGCTTGCTGCGGCCGGGCGTCAGCTTCCAGATGGCCTGCGCGGCCCCACCGATCTCCGCTTCCATGTCGTCGTCGCCAACCGCGCCGCGATGGTGCGCGGTGTGATTCGCCAGTTCTTGATCGCCCCGCTGCGCCACGGCCTCCCACTCCGCCCAACGCGCCTCAAACTCCGAGCGTCGCCGGCTGCCCGGCTCGGACGGACCGGGGTTGACCATGAACGTGCCGCGAAAACCATACTCGCGCAGGATGGGAATGGCCTTGGTCAGGTGCGTCGGATGCGAATCGTCAAAGCGGATGCTCAGCGCGGCCTTGCGCCCGTCGTGCCACTTCGCAATGCCCACGCGCACGCCGGTCGCGCTGTCCACGAGCGCGCGTTCCCTCTCGGACGGCAGCGCCAGCTTTCCGCCCGGCGGAGGGACGGCCTGAACGAAGTAGTTCGCGGCGACGGCGGACACGGGAAACGACAGCTTGTGCCACTCGATGCCGGGCCGGCGCACCGTCAACGCCTTGCCCTGCGCGTCGCGCACCTCGACATCGGCGGCGGGCCACGCGCGCGGGCCGCTGACCGGCAACTCAACGCGAATCCTCAACGGCTGGGTTTCGCCTTTTGGATCCACAGCGAGTTGCAGCTTGAAAGGCGCGACAAGCCGCGCTGACACGGTGGCGGGGTCTCCGTAGTCAACAAGCCCCACCACGACACCGCTTGGCTCGCCGGCGTGGAGCGCCGCCAGCGGCGCCAGCAGCGCCGGGACAACAAGACCGAGGATGCCGGGCGTCCTCATCACAGGCGCCAGCCTGCCAGCCCCGCCCGCCCGCGCGCCACAAGAAAAAAACGGGCGTGCTCGCTCGCAACGACAGGGTGGGCGGGAAGATGGAGCGCGAGAAGATTCCGCAACGTTTTCCCTCTGAAATCCTCCTGCCCCGGTGCGGTATATTCCGAGCCTGCTCCGTTACTG
>JAOACV010000751.1 GCA_026417675.1 Verrucomicrobiia bacterium | reverse complement strand
CTCATCAAGGCCGAGGGCCTCTCGGTCGCCCAGCAGCTTGCCATGTGCAAGGAAGCCTCCGCGCTCGCCCAGCGCGACGAAGAGAAACGGCTCCTGCTCGGCTCCCTCGGCGGCGTGCCATCCACCGAGGCGCTGGCCATGGTGCTGACGTATCTGGATAACCGCGGCACGAAGAACGAAGCCGCACAGGCTGCCCTCTCCATCGGCCAGGAGATCGTCGAGAAATCCCCCGCCGCCGTTGTCGAGGCGATGCAGAAGATCACCAAGGCCATTGACAACCGGGGCATCCTACGGCGCGTGGAGCCGCTCCTGGAACGGGCGCGCGCCAAAGCCGCCGGCAAATAGGCGGACACCCAACGAAAGGTGGAACGCGTTCTCCGAACGCGTGGGCCGCGGTGCCTGCCCGAATTCGCCAGCGGTCCCGGCTTGTATGGGCGTCCGGGATCTCCGGATCCGTCTCGACTTCGGCAAGTCAAGCCACGTTCCTGATGGCTATTTCACCTCCGCCTCGCGCGGCACGACCAGGTCCCGTCCGCGCCAGTGGATGCGCGCGTCGCCGAAGCCGTGGAAAATACGCGCGCGCCCGCCTTGCAGACGAATCGCGAACAACACCGGCCGCTCGTATCGCCGGCCCGCCCAACTTGTCGCATGGAACGCGACAAACGCCGGTGACTCGATCAACACGCCCCATGTCGGCAATGTCACTTCGCCGCCGAGCCTTGATTGCGCGACATAATCTGCCGCGCCGAAGTTTACCGTGACGGTCGCCACGTCGCGCGCGGACTCGCCAAACGTCGCGCGACGCACGGCGCGGTCGGAGGTGAGAAACTCCAGCTTCGTCAGCCGCGCATGGGCGGTGATCGCCGCCAGCGGGCCAAGAAGCTCGTGGGTGTTCTTGATGAACCGGTCGGTCACGCACAACCCCTCCGCCCAGCCGTTGTCGGCGCGGGCGAAACAACCCATGTCACCGATTCGCGCAGGCGACGGCACCTGCTCGAAAGAGATCGCCGGTTTGATCCGCAAACGGCCCGCGAGCACGCGCCGATCCGCTCCGCAGCCCGGCAGAACCGCGCGCTCCGAGCCACCACGGCGCCACAGGCCGATGTAAATGTCCGCCGCATCGTCGGCGAACTTCTCCGGCACCGTCACCTCGAACGGTCCTTCTTCGATCACGTCGCCCGCGCGCCAGGTCGCCACCGGACGCGCCGGCGCGTGGTCGTTCTGAAACGGAACCGGCTCGCCCTTGCCGAAGTGAACGAACACGTGCCAATCGCCCGCGCAGTCGGCCTCTACCTGCCAGCGATAGCGAATTTGAAATCGCCGCGGCGAGATTTGAGACACGGAGACCACGCTGGGCCGCGCTTGCACCTGCGCCACCGTCTGCTTCGTCGGCTCCTTCCAGTAGAGATGGTTGGGGAATGAATGATAGTTCAGCGTCCGGCCGCAGAGCGCGTGGTGCGCGACGTATTCGGCGGCCGAGTCGGGTTGGTAGCCGTATTTGCCGAAGACCACCTCGCAGTCGTGATAGACCATCTCGAACAACGGCACGACCGTCGCGCCGAGGGCGGCGGGATCGAGGTTGTGAAAATAGCGGCCGCTGACGCCGCTGAGGCCCTCGAAGAAGTCGCTGTGCGGGATGGCCCACTCGCGCCCGCACTCGGAGCCGAACAGCCCGAACACTTTGCGGGCGTAGTCGCTGAGCCTCTGTTTCCACCGGATGTCGTCGCCGTAGTTGAGCGGGTGCTTGGGATCGAAGCATTCCTGCGGCCCGACCGCGTAGGTGGTGTCAATGAAGTAGGCCTGCGGCGCGAACAGCTG
>JAOACV010000750.1 GCA_026417675.1 Verrucomicrobiia bacterium | reverse complement strand
GCCCATCGCTCCACATCTCCACCGCTTCCTCACTCCGATGTTCTTACTTTGAATCCGATTCCGTTCAGTTTGTCCCGCAAGGCGGGACGGCCGCCCTTCAGGAAGATCGTTGTGTTCTGAAACTCGCGGCGCTGCGGATACTCTCTCCGCAGCCGGTCGAAGTATGCAGCCCGCTCGCCCGTTGGCAAGCCTGCAATCGCCCGCAGCCGCCGGTCGTCCGCCTCGATGTCATAGACCGTCAGCGCCGCCGCGCGCAACACGTCCTCGTCGTCTCGGCCGGCGGCCTCGATCGGAAGCGTCGCGTGCGGCGAGGTCGGCATGAGAGCCGACAGGTCAAGACTCGGCGGGTTGCCGCCGCCGGTCCTTCTCAGGAAATCGCACGCCGCCTCATAAATCATCGTCGTGCCGTTGACCTTGCCGTCGTAAGAATAGCCGGCGATGTGCGGGGTGGCCAAGGCCGACTGCTGGAGCAGTTCGATGTTGGGGTTTGGCTCGCCTTCCCAAACGTCGAGCACCAGCATCGGGCCGCTGCGCGTCCTCCCGCATTCCACAGCGGCCTCGTTGTCCAGCACCGCCCCGCGGCTGGAGTTGAGCAGAACGGCGCCAGATTTCATGCGCTTGAGAAACGCCCTATCCGCCAGATGGATGGTTTTGTCGGGGCCTTCCCTCACCAGCGGCACGTGCAGCGTGATGAAATCCGCGTCCATCAACGACTCCAGCGGCAGGAACCGCTTGTCGTCGGGATTCGCGCGCGCCAGCGGCGGATCGTTTCGGAGCCCCCTCATGCCGAGCGCCTCGCACTTGGCGACGACCTTGCCGCCGACGTTGCCAACGCCTACAACGCCGATGGTCTTGCCTTCGAGTCCATAGCCGCCGCGGCGAGCGAGCACCAGCAGCGCCGCGACGATGTATTCGGCCACCGAGTTGGCGTTGCAGCCGGGCGCGCTGGCGAAAGCGATGCCGCGCTCGCGCAGATAAGCCTCATCCACGTGGTCGGTGCCGATCGTGCAGGTGCCGACGAAACGCACCCGGCTGCCTTCGAGCAGTTGGCGACCCACCCGGGTGACCGAGCGGACGATCAAGAGGTCGGCGTCGCGCACGGCGGCGGCGTCCATCGTGCGGCCGCGCACGGTTCGCACGTCGCCCAACTGGCCAAAAGCCTCGCGGCCAAACGGAATGTTTTCGTCAACGACGATTTTCATTCAGAGGAATCACAAGTGACGAAGGATAAACGACAGCCATCACTGTCACCTCGCANACTGTCCGCGCCCGGGCGGACTCCGCAGAGAATCAGGGCAGCACACTAATCAAGCCGCTCCGTAGCGGCAAGCCTGAAGGGACGGTGATGCGACGCACGGCACTTGCGCGAGCGGCGTGGAAGCTGTTAAGTAGCAGCGGCTTTCCCGAATCTGGAGTGAGCACTTTGCGCCCCGGCGCGTGCCGTGGGGCGGTATTTGTCATGGACGAACCAACACAACCCTTGCCCGACCCTGCGGCGCAGGAAGCGGCGGAAACACGCGACTGGCTGGAGTCGCTCGACGACGTCATCTTTGGCCAGGGGCCGGAGCGCGCGCGGGCGCTGATGCGCGCGCTGCAAATCCGCGCCCAGCAGGCCGGCGTGCGGCTGCCGACCACCTCGCGCACGCCGTATGTCAACACCATCCCGCCTGACCGCCAGCCGCTCTATCCGGGCAGCCGCGACATCGAGCGGCGCATCAAGAGCATTGTGCGCTGGAACGCCATGGCGATGGTGGTGCGCGCCAACCGCGAAAGCCCCGGCATCGGCGGCCACATCTCCACCTACGCTTCGGCCGCGAC
>JAOACV010000074.1 GCA_026417675.1 Verrucomicrobiia bacterium | reverse complement strand
GTCCGGGGCCAACAATGCGAAAAGTTTTTACCGGTCGGAAACAGGCACCTTAATGCCAAACCTCGCCTTTGATCGGATCGCCCGGCACGTCGAGGAGTTGGACGCTGGAGATGGTGCGCATCGTCTTGTGGTCGGAGAGGGTCCAGACGACTTTTTTGTCGGGGGTGACTTCGATCAGGTGGGGCGATTTGCCGAATTGGCCGTGGCCGAGCCAGTTGGACATGACGGTGTTGCCGTTGGGCAGGCGCTGGAGGCCGGCCATGAACTTGAGGCTGATGCCGGGCAGTTCGTCGCCTTTGACTTCCCACACCGTTCGACCGTCTGCGTCCACCTCGAACACGCGATGGCCACCAGGGAGGTCGCCGCAGGCGATGAGGGTGTTGCCATTGGGCAGGCGGATGGCGCTGTGCGGGCCGCCGACGGCGGGAATCTCGCGGACGAGCCTGCCCCGCGGGTCGTATTCGCGGACGGCTCCTTCGCCGTAGTGGGTGACGAGGTAATGGCCGTTGGCCAGCTTGCGGGCGTTGCGCATATAGAAATGACCGCCGTCCTTGCCTTGCGGAAGCAGTCGGATTTCCTTCGCAACCTTGCCGTCGGGGGCGACCTCGATCAACCGCCCGGTGTTGCACTCGCCGATGAAAGTGTTGCCGTCGCTGAGCCTTTGGCAGGCGTAAATCTCGCTCGGCCCCTCGACCACTTTTGTCGTTCCGTCCTTCTGTTTGACGCTGCGCTTGAACCGGGAGCCTTTGTAGTCGAAGACGACTTTCTTGTCGCGCGTAACCTCCTGCACGCCGGTGCCGGTGTTGAAGAGCAGGTTGCCGTTGGGCAGCACCCAGAGGTCGTTGCAGGGGCCAGTCGCGTATTCCCACTCCACCTTGCCGTCAGTGTTGACAATGAAGACCTTGCGCCCGCTGTAGTCAGTGCAGGCGAAATGATGGCCCTTGCCTGTCTGGACGGGGCTGGTCGCGACGGCATCTTGGGCGCAAACGAATCGCGGCAAGGCCAGCGATAATGCCGCGAGGCAAACGAACCACTTGCATGTGTTCTTCATCGTCGGTTCTCCTTCGGCGCGGACTTTGTTTCATCCGCGGCGCGACGGCAAGCCTGAATGCGCGGCCCGCGACTTTGTCGCAGACATCGCTACGAGCGGCAGCTTGACTTACTCCGGCACGCCGAGCAGGCCCTCGTGGAAGAACACGGGTCGGTAATCGTGCTCGGTAAGCCAGCGGACCGCCGCTTCGAGGCGCTCGAAATGGTCGGGAATGTGGTTGTGGTAGAACGGCCAGAAATACTGTTCGTGCGTCAGGATGTCCATGATCTCGGCCCGGCAGGGATCGCTCGCCGCGGCTTCAAGGGCCGGCACGATCTTCTCGACCGGCGTCAGATTGCAGATGAGATCCACCAAGGAGAACACAATGCCGGTGTCGAAATCCTTCAGCGCCTCGTTATGCGACAGCCACTCGCAACGCTCCCGGTCGAAAAGGTAGTTCGCGTCTTCGGAGCCGCCGGTCCATCGGAAGTAGCCGCTGAGCACGCGCACGGCGCGCCGGGCCAGCACTGGGAAGGCACTCGGCTGCACGATGCCCCAGTGAATGATCGTCGGCGGCGAATACGTTTCCTCGCCCGCAAACCGTCGAATTTGCTCCGCCACTTGGTCGAAGTCTGCCGCGAGCTTCTCCGGCGTTGCGTTCTCGTAGGGGCGGTCCGGTTTGTCGGCGTGGGCGTGGAATGCCAGCTTCAGCCAGTCCGCGTTGTCGCGCCATTCACCCTTGTAGCGGTCGGGGAACTGCGGCAGCGAGAAGTCGTCGCCGGTGGTGTAGTAGATGTTCAGGACGAATTTCGCGCCATACCTGCGGTTCAACTCGCGCAGGCCCTTCAGGTAGAAACTGTCAAACAGCGAGACATAGCCCTTCTGCGCGATGTCCCGCAGAAAGAAACTGTTGTCGTCAATCGCGACGCGATAGCGCGGGCGCGAGTGCCGATCCCAAACGACCCGAACGCGGCGTTCCTCGCGCCTCTGCGCGTCCGCCGCGACGGCGATGATATCCGTCTCCTTTGCCGTCAGCACAACCTCCGCCGAAAACTTCGCGCCGTCGCGGTGCGCCAGCGCGTCGTTGACGGTCACGCGCGCGTCCGGCGGCGCTTCGCCTCGCACAGCGATCTTCAGCCCACCCGCGACCGGCCGGCCGTGACGGGAGTTCATCACCGCGCCATGAAAAGGCGTTTCGATTCTCAGCATGGTTGGAGCTGCGGCCTTCCGTCGTTCACTGCAGCACGCTTTGCAAGTGCTTGAGCGAGCGCTCGGCCTGCTCGACGGTGCCGCATTCAACGGAGAAAACGAGGTCGCGTTTCAGCGGCCGGCAAATTTTCGCGACCTTCGCCCAGTCAATCACGCCATCGCCGCAGGCGCAGCCGACGGCGGTGCCGGCCACCTTGCCGCGCTCGGCGTCGCTCTGGGCAACGCTGATGTCTTTGGCGTGGAGATGAATCAGCCTGTCCTTCACGGCGCGCAGGAACTCATACGGGTCCTCGCCGGCGAGGTAAGCGTTGCCGGTGTCGAAGTTCACCCGCAGCCACGGCGAGTCGTTCAGCTCGAGGATGCGCAACATGCTCCTGGTGTGCGCTGTGTAAGGCCCGTGCGGCTCAACGCCGAGATAAACGCCGTTGTCGGCGCAGCAGTCCATGATGGGGCGCAGGTTCATCTTCATCACCGCGTAGGCGTCGTTGGGCTTCATCCATTTCGGCGGATACATCGTCTCGCAGATCTGCACCACCGGCGGCGTGTCGAACAGGCCGCGGTCGGCCAGCGCGCGGGCATACATGATGCCTTTGCGGGCATACTCGACGCCGATGCGCGTGTCGAGCAGGTCGGAGTGTGAGCTGACGCCGGAGATCTTCAACTTGTGCTTGGCGCAGAAGTCCTTGAAGTATTCCGGGTCGGTGTCGAGTGACTGAAGGTGGCAGTAACCGGCGTTGCTGAGCAAACAGGTGCCCATCAGGAAACATGGCTCAATGTAACGATAGCCCAGTTCCGCCGCCTTTTTCGCGCCCCACTCGAACGATTTGTCCGCGTGGCGGACGAATTCCATGTTGATCCCGATTTTGATCTTAGCCATGGGTTTTTCCAGTTGATGACTGTCGTCTATCCTTTCATTTACTTGCTTGGGCCGCGCAAAGCCAGCCAGCGTTCGTAAAGCTGCTCGATTCTGTCCGCGCTGAGTCTGCCGTCGCACACGGCGAAGCCGTAGCGCAAAACCAACTCCGAACCGCGCTTCAGTTCCATCGGTTCCTTCCACAGGTTCAGCGTCGCCGACAGATACGCGAACGGCTTGCTTATTGTAAACATCCGTGCCGGGTGACGCGGATTCTTCGGGTTGTCGAGCATCACAATGGTGACGGGCGCGCCATTCACGCCGGCGCTGTAGGCGCACCACTTGGCGGCAACGAGCCGCCACTCCGCGCGAACAATGTCGCCCGGCTGACCGCTGGCGTTGACGAACTCGCCGCCCTGGTCCATGTCTTGCACGAAGCGCGCACCGAGGCCGAAGTAGGTAGCGCCCGTCAATTTTACCACCTCGAGGTTCGGCCCGGGCGAAAGCTGGCTCCGCCATGTCAGCAGCGTCGCGCCGTGCTCCTGCGCGTCATGCACGAACACGCTGCGCTGTTCACGCAACACCACCGTCCCGTTGGTGGCGACCCAGTCCAGATGCTGTGTGAACCCTGCGCCGTTCGCTGTCGCTGTCGGTCCGTCGAGCGAGCGGCCGAGTTGTTTGCCGTTCAGTGCCTTCTCGCTCCAGAAGTCCGTGCCATCGGCTGCGATCGCAAACATGAGGCCGTGGTGGTGCTTGTGGTCGTGGGGCGAGTCGCGCAGGACCTGAATGCCGTTCGGCGTCCACATTTGCGAGACGTAGGGCTTGAACGGCACCGAGGCGCAGCGGTATTCGAGCAACGGTTTCGAGCCGCGGCTGACTTTGATGGTGGTGTCGTCCTTCGCAACGGTGAGCGGTTCCGCCGCCGTTGCGCAGCCTGCGGCAAGCGCCGCAACGAGCCAAAGAGCACTGATCGGTTTCATTGTCGAGCTTTTCTCCATACTTCAGATCACGATTTCCTGTTTCTGAGCGTCGAACTTCGCGGTCTTCTGCGCGCGATAGGCGAGCATGCCCATGATGAGCGCGGTCTGCGTGTGGTAAGCGATGTCCATCGGGCTGGCGGTGGGACCTTCGAGGTCCACGGCGGGGTCCGCGATCAACTCGCGGTAGTCGCGATAGACTTTGGCGTCCTTGTTGAGGGCGGCGCGCCGTTGTTCAAGCCGCGGTCGGTAGGTGTCCATGAACGCCACGAACTCGATGGCTTCCTTCTGTTGTTCGCGCAGCCACTCCAAGGACTTCGCGTGCGCGGCGGAGCGGTGACCGCATCCGATGAAGCCAACGCCGATGCGGTCGTTGGCGCCGAGCACGCGCCCGCGCGCCACAAACGGCGCGGCGCTCGCGGTCGCGGCGGCCGCCGCGGCGCGGATAAAGTCCCGGCGATGAAGGGGTTGCCGCTGAGAACAATCAGTTGTCGTTGTCATCGGTTACTCCTGTTTGAAACTGTCCGCCCGCTGCCAACGCCAGCGGACAAAATCCAATGGCGGCCATTATACGCCTTCACGACGATGTGTCTTTCAATATCCGCCGCTGGTAAATTTTCCATCCCGCGCGGGGGCGGCGCGCTTTCGGGGGCTGGTGGAAGATTCCACTTGAATCCGACGAGCGGAGGGTCAAGCTTTCGCGATAACCAGCGAGCCGCCGAGGCCTCGCGGATCCCAAGATTTTTGTTTGACGACGCCCCTATTGAGCTACCCAGCGCGGTGCGAGTTGGCCGGCAGCCTTGCCGCGCTTTGCGCCGCTTTCCTCAATCCTTTCCACTCGTCCGCGGTCACGGTCGTGCTCGCGGCGGCGCTCTTGAGTCTTCCGGTCAGCCGCAAGGCCCGCGCGGAAGACAAGGCCGATATCAAGTCGCACTTCTACCTGGAGGACTACGCGCGCGTCCGCGTCATTACCGAATATGTGGAACTGGAGAAGGACTTGAACGAAATGTTCACGCTGAAGCTGCGTGGGCTTTACAGCACCATGAGCGGCGCGACGCCGACGGGGACGCCGCCGGCCGCGCAGTCGCTGGCCCCGCTGGCGCCGGGCGGCGGAGCGGTGGCCACCATCAGCGGGCCGTCGCCGATCAAGACGCGGGGCAAAAACAGCGTGCCCACGTTGCGCATGGAGGATGTCCGCAAGGCCGCGCACGGGAACCTGATCACGCGGCTCGATGACCACACGCTGGACTTGGGGTTTGTTTACAGCACGGAGAACGACTACGATTCGACCGCCTTCTCGCTGACCGATACCATCGCGTTCAACCAGAAAAACACCGAACTGATCGTCGGCGCCTCGGGGACGCTCGATGTGGTCTCCACCAGCCGGCGCATCGAGGAGTGGCACAAGGACTCGGTGGATGCCATTCTGGGTGTCAACCAGCTTCTCGGTCCCGAAACGGTCCTGGGCGTCCGGTTCACCTGCGGACGATCGGATGGTTTCCTGGCCGATCCCTATAAGTCGGTCGAACTCAACGGTCAGATCGTGAAAGAAACGCGGCCCGACCGGCGCGATCGGGCCACCGGGTTGGTGTCGCTCACCCAATACCTTGATCCGCTGCACGCCAGCATCGAAGGCAGTTATCGGGTCGGCGGCGACACTTTCGGCGTCACCTCGCACACGGTGGAACTGGCGTGGTATCAAAAGATCGGCAAGCGCCTCATTGTTTCGCCCCTGTTCCGCTACTACCGTCAGAGACAGAGGCCGATTTCTACGGCGTGGTGTTCACGGGCAATCCGAAGCACTATTCAGCAGACTATCGCTTGTCCGAATTCTACGCGCTTTCAGCCGGTCTCCAAGCGATCTGGAAAGTCACCGACCGGTTCACCGTGGACGTGGCCTACGAACGCTATCACATGCGCGGCACCGACGGCGTGACCGTGCAAGAGGTCTATCCGTCCGCCAACATCGTCACCGTCGGGTTGCGGCTATGGTTCTAGAAACGACAACCGAGCGCGCCGGCCGGACTGAACTGGCCGTCGCCAGCGGCGCCGGCTACTTCCGGCTGACTTTCCCGGCCATCGGCTCGGACTGTCTGCTGATCTTCCAAGCCCCGTCGTGGGCGCGCGCGAAAGCATTTCGGAACCAGGTGGTCGAGTGGATGGACCGGTTCGAGAAAACGTTTTCGCGGTTCCTTCCTGACAGTTTGGTCTCCGAAATCAACCGCAACGCCGGCCGCCAGCCAGTCGCCATCGGCCCGGACGCCGAGGAACTGTTCGCTCTTTGCGACGCGTTCCATTTCGCGACCTACGGCATCTTTGACCCAACCGCGCTGCCGGTGATCGAATTGTGGGACTACCGCCGCGAACGGTCCGCCGTGCCCACCGAGGAGGATGTGGCCCGCGCCCGGGCCAAGGTCGGCTGGCCGAAGGTGCAGCGACGGCGCGGCGAAGTTTTCCTGCCGCAGGCCGGCATGTGTCTCGATCTCGGCGGCATCGGCAAGGAATACGCCGTGGACAGGGTGCTGCAGATGGCGCTCGACGACGGCTTGGAGAACGTGCTGGTGGACTTCGGCCACGACGTGCGCGTCCACGGCAAAGACCCGCGCGGCGGACCGTGGCTCATCGGTTTGGAGAAGGCCGACGACCCCGGCAACTGCTGGGGCGCGGCCGTCGTCAGCGATCGCGCGGTCGCCACATCGGGCGATTACCTGCGGAAGTTCGAAGTCAACGGCCGCATCTACGGCCACATCATTGATCCGCGCTGCGGTTGTCCGGTGGATAACGGTTGTCGGGCCGTCACCGTCGTCGCGCGCACCTGCACCGAAGCCGGCATCCTGTCCACTGCGGCCTTCGTGCTCGGCCAGCGCGACGGCATGAAGCTCATCGAGAGCAACTATCTAGTCGAGGGCGCCATCACCACCCGCGCCGGTCGGAGCCTCAGCCGCGGCTTCGACCGTTACCTGGCCAGCAACGGCACCTGACCCGCTTTTTTTCACGATTCACGATGAACTCCGCTTCAACAATCGTGGCCGCGTTCGCCGGGGTGCGAACGGGCATGTGTGCCAAGCGTCAGGCCGCGCGGCTGCGTGCGCGACTGCGCATCATCGCCGCATGCGCGTGCGCGCTGATGACCTGCGCGGCAGGGGCCGGCTGGAAGCCGGGCGACAAACTACCCAGTCTGACCGACAAAGGTCTCGAAGGCACGCTGCCCGCCCTGCACGGCAAGGTTGTGCTCATTGACTTCTGGGCCTCGTGGTGCGGCCCTTGCCGCCATGCGTTCCCTGTCCTGGCCGAATTGCAGAAAACCTACGGCGCTCGCGGCCTCGTCGTCTTGGCCATCAACGTGGATGACCGGCCTTCCGCAATGGAGGACTTTCTCAAGAAAACGCCGGCGGCGTTCGCCGTCGTCCGCGACGCGCGGCAAAAACTCGTGGCCGAGGCCGACGTGCCCACGATGCCCACATCGTTCCTCGTGGACCGCGCCGGCGTGATCCGGTTCGTCCACAAAGGATTTGACCGGGGCCGGACGCGTGCGCAATACATCCGCGAAATCGAGGAGCTTCTGAAATGAATCGCGCGACTTTTCTGGCCCTTCTGATCCTTCTGGCGTTGGCCTGCGGCGGTTTGACGGGTTGCAACGTGGTCAAACCGTGGGAGCGCGGCACGCTCGCCGACTACACGATGCGCAGCGACCGCGACCCGCTCTTCGTCGCGGCGCGCGAACACGTTTACTACTCCCGCGAAGCCACCTCCGGAGGCCGCGGCGTCGGCGGCGGCGGTTGCGGCTGCAACTGATCCTTCCCAAAGCGCGTCCGGCAGTGCGTCAGGTTTGACGCTGCCGATATGGCCATGAATACCATGATCGCTCCGACGCGCGCGGTAAACGTGGGCTGAAACGCTCGAAGGAGCCGCTGGATTTGCGCGAGGTCATCCGCTGCGCGCACGAGCGCGCCATCGGCGTCATCCTCCACGAATGTCGCTACCCGGCGAAAAATCCTCGACGCGAGGGCGGCGCTTATCGAAAGTTTTCCGTCATGAGCCCATTGGTTTCCTTGCTCACCCTCCTACTGGCCGCCGAGGTGCTCGCGTCCGCTGCGGTGTCGGAGATCGTGTTGCGCGAACTTCCGCTGTTGTTCGCCGACGACAGCGGCGTCGCGGCGAGCAACGGCGTCGTCCGCACGGTGCATCCGGCGCGCACGCTCAGCGCGCCGGTGATCGAGCCGGACCGGCCTTGGGAGGGCGAGCGCGTTTACGTTTACGGTTCGGTGTATGCCGACGAAGAGAACAAACTGCTCCGCCTCTGGTATAT
>JAOACV010000749.1 GCA_026417675.1 Verrucomicrobiia bacterium | reverse complement strand
AGATGTGTATAAGAGACAGGCACACGAAAGCGAGGCGATGAAGGAACCGGCGGTGAAAGCGGCGTTACGCCAGTGAAGAGTTATGAGTGAAGAGTTAAGAGTTCAGAAGCCCGACATCGCGGAGCGCACGTTCCGCTATTCGTTGCGGATCGTGAAACTCTACCGCGAACTCCAGAAGGACGGAACCGGCCGCGTGCTTGGCAAGCAATTGCTCCGTGCGGGCACTTCCATCGGTGCCAATGTCCACGAGGCACAAGCCGGTCAGAGCCGCGCCGACTTCATCGCCAAGATGTCCATCGCCCACAAGGAAGCCCGCGAAACCATCTACTGGCTCCGCCTCATTCGCGAGTCCGGTCTGATCCCACCCGCCCGTCTAGCCGACCTCTACAACGAGACCGATCAACTAGTCCGCATCCTCTCCGCCATCCTTCTCTCGACGAAGACCGGCGCTCGCCGCCGTCCCGAAACTCTTAACTCTTAACTTTTAACTCCTAACTTGCCGCAATGCCGAACTACCTCGACCCGCGCGTTCTTGCGACGATTCACCGTCTGGACATCCGCGCGCGCCTCGTGGTCGAAGGCTTCATCTCCGGCGAACATCGCTCGCCCTACCGCGGCTTCTCCGTCGAATTCGCCGAGCACCGCGAATACGCGCCCGGCGACGACCTCAAGCACGTGGACTGGAAGGTCTATTCCAAGACCGACCGCTACTACGTGAAGCAATACGAGGAGGAAACCAACCTCCGCGCCCACATCTTCGTGGACGCCAGCGAATCCATGCGCTACCGCGGCCAGCATGCCGCGCTCTCCAAATACGACTACGCAGCCACGCTCGCCGCCGCGATGTCGTTCCTGCTACTCCAGCAACAGGACGCCGCCGGCCTCGCCCTGTTCGACAGCGAACTGCGCCAGTTCCTGCCGCCGAGCGCCAACCCCGCCACACTCCAGACCATCTGCCATCACCTCGAACAGGCCCAGCCGTCGCGCAAGACCAACGTCAGCGAAATCTTCCACGCGCTCGCCGAGAAGATTCGCAAGCGCGGCTTCATCGTTCTCATCAGCGACCTCTTCGTGCCGCTTGACGACCTCTTCCGCGGCCTCGAACATTTCCGCCACCGCCGCCACGAGGTCATGCTGCTGCACGTCATGGACGACGACGAGCTGCGTTTTCCGTTCGAGGGCAACATCCTTTTCCGCGGCATGGAAGAACTGCCGAGCCTGAAGGTCGAGCCGCGCAGCATCCGCGCCGCATACCTCGACGCCGTCGGCCACTTCACCGCCCAGGTCAAACGCCTCGCCGCGCACCACCGGATTGACTACCGCCTGATCAACACCAAGGAAAACGTGGGCGCAGCCTTGGCGGCGTTTCTAGCCGCGCGGGCGGCGACGGCGAAACTGGCGGGGACGAAGAGATGACGTTCCTGAACACAAGTTTGCTGATTCTCGGCGCCGCGCTCGCCCTCGGCCCGATCATCATCCATCTGCTGAATCGCCGCCGTTACCGCATCATTGACTGGGCCGCGGCGGACTTCCTCCTCGAAAGCTTCAAGAAAACCAAACGGCGCATCCGGCTCGAACAACTGCTATTGCTGGCCATGCGCGTTGGCGGGGTTGGCATGATGGGCTCGGCCCTCGCCCGTCCGTTCGTTCCCGAACAGAGCCTCGCCGCGCTGCTCGGCACCGACGAGGCGGCGGTGCGGCGGCTGCGCCACGCCTTCGGCGTGCGTCCGGTGTACAAACGCGTCGATTCCTGCGCGGCCGAATTCGACACCGATACCGCCTACCTC
>JAOACV010000748.1 GCA_026417675.1 Verrucomicrobiia bacterium | reverse complement strand
CCGTAGGGCGGGTCGGTGAAGTAAAGGTCGCCGTTGGATTTGAAGACGAGGTCATTGGGACTGTTGAGTCGTTTGCCTTCGTAGCGATCGGCAAGGGTGGTTTTGCGGCCGTCTTTCTCCAGCCGCGCGACGCGCCGGTCGCCGTGCTCGCAGAGAACCAGGCGGCCCTCGGGGTCGAGTGTGAGGCCGTTGGAGCCGGGTTCGCGCTGGCCCGGCATCGGCGGGCCGGTGTAGCCGCTCGGCTTCAGGAACACGCTGACGCCCGCGCCGGCTTTCCATTTATAGACCGTGTTGCGCGGCACGTCGGAAAAGAGCAGACAGCCATCAGCGGGCCACCACACGGGGCCTTCGGCCCAGTCGAAACCTTCGGCGAGTTTCTCGATGACTGCGCCGGGCGGGATGAGTTTGTCGAGCGCGGGATCGAGCCGCTCGATGACGCCGAGCGTTCCGCCGGCGGGTTGTTGCGCGCCGCAGGATGCGAGGCAGAGGCTCGTGGTGAGTGTAATCAGGACAAGCGTTTTCATGCTGTGTCACATGTTGAAGATCGCCTTGGTCATTTCGACCCATCGCTTGAGGCGCGAGCGGTCGCCGTTAGTGGTGTAAACATCGCGGAAGAGGATCTCCAGGTTGCAGTCGCGCGCGGCGGCGCGGGTGGCTTTCATGTCTTTTTCGAGACGGTCCCAATCAGGGTTCGCGCCGCTGATGTAGGCCGGCGTGGGTTTGCGGGAATAGACATACTTCTTGCCGATGATCGCGGCGGTCTTGGCAAGGTCCGACCAGCCGGAGACGGAGACAGAGCGAAGGTTGGGAATCACGTCAAGAATCATTTCCAGCCGGTCGTCCACGCGCTCGCAGCAACCGTAATAGATCAAGCCGAAGCGTTTGCTGAGTTCGGCGAGATAGGGCAGGACGAACTCGCGATACATTGCCGGGGAGATCATTTGAAACTCCTGCGACTCGGCCCAACCCCACAGGTTCTTCAGCAGGACCGGCCCCTGCGAATCCGGCCCCGGCAGGTCGGAGACGTAGCCGTAGCTGCGCGGCCCGGCCATTTGGTTGTCGGTGTTGAGGGCCAGCAGTCCTTCCTTCTCCAAAAACCCGAACAACCTCAGCCGGTCTTCCAGCATGTAGCTCATCAACTTGTGGATGGCCTCCGGTTCGTCATAGACCCACGAGAGCAAGCGGTCGTTGCCGATGAACCGGTAAAGCTGCCACGTCAGGCCGAAGAAAAAGTTCCCCGTGAAACCGAGATCGCCAAACTCGCCCACATCGAACTCGGATATGAAGGGGTCGAAATTGCCCAGCTTGACGGGCAGAATGTCGCCCATCACGTCTTGCAGCGTCGCCTGCATCCGGCCTGTTTTCTCGCGATCCACGCCAAAGGTTCGCGGGCGAAGCCTGGCAATGTCGGCCGGTGTCGCGATGGGGAAACTGAAGCTGTAGGCAATGGATTTCTCGCTGCCGATTGCGCCGCGAATCTCCACCGGGACGCCGTAGTCCGGCAGAATCATCCGCCAACCGAGCCGATAGTAGGGTTCGACGACCAAATCATCGCCCAATTCCTCCGCCTGCCGCAGCGTGATGCGCATCGTTTTCTCGACGCTGCGCAGAAACGGGTCCTCGCACAGCAGCTCGTTGTCGGCCACGTAGCCGTCAATCCACGCCGTCTCAAACAGAACCACAGGACGCTCAGCCTTGAGATCGTGCACCGCCTTCCACAGTCGTTTGCGCTCCTGCATCACCGGCAGCGAGGCGAATTCCATCCACTTTACGGCCAGTTCTCGGATGATGTCGCGGTCCTTCGGGGAGATCATGTGTGAAC
>JAOACV010000747.1 GCA_026417675.1 Verrucomicrobiia bacterium | reverse complement strand
AGCAGGGTTTCAACCGGTCCATCAAAGGGAAGCGCGTAGCTGCTGACCAGCTTGGCGCTCTCGACATCCACCAAATTCAACACGACGGTCCAGACCGTGCCGAGTTTGGCCACACGACCGCCCATGACTCGCTCGACGGCCAGAATCTTGCCGGCTTTCACCATGCACTTCGTGTTATCGCAAACGGCCTCTTGAAACTTTTGCTCGTCCAACAATTGCTTGATCTGCTGGCGTTCCATCACCTCGAACCGGCCGGTTTGCACGATGGCCGCGCGCAGGAACATGGCGAGCGTCTGACCGTCGTCTGGTTTCAATCCTTCGCCCGTGCTGAGGTCCAGCACGGCCAGACGCGTTTTCTCAGCGGGCGCCGGGTCCGCAGCGGTCAGGACCGTGGTTGGAACGAACAGGGCAAGCCCCAGAACGGCGATAGGTTTGAGTGTTGGCATGGCTTCCGCGATCATTGACGGCGGTCAACAGGGGGCGATTCAAAGCACAAAGCTCGGCCGGTGACAAGCAAAACGGTGGGATCGCACAGCGGCAAATCGTCGAAGGGGGACGGGCAAGCTGGCGGACGGGGCGGCTACAGCTTCATCAAAAACTCGAAGTGACTGTCGGCATGTTCCAGTTCCACGCCGTGATGGCGGGCGCAGGCGGCGATGAGGACATCGTGGGCAGGAGCTGTCTTGCCCGCACGACGGCAACGATCGGCCAGTTCGCACGCTTCCTCCCAAACCTCCTCAGAAATCGGCAACTCCGGCATGGTTTGTTCGAACTCCCGCAAGACTCGCCTGTCGTTTTCACTGCCCGCGCCTGCCCACAATTCCAACCGCACCATCGCGCACCACGCCGCCTCGCCACTGGTCACGAGCGACCGCACGCGCGTGACGATCTGCCTGTCGCCACGGCTGCGCAGGCAATGGACCCAACAGGAACTGTCCACCAGTTTCATGGTTAGTCCATTTGGCGCATCTTCATGAGCTCTGCGTGCGTCATGAATGTGTTGGACTTTCCAAAGTGTCGCGTCAGGGCTGCCATCCGCTTGCGCTGATTGAAGTCCGTCAACGCGGTGACGATTGCCTCCCGCTTGGTCTTGGCGCCCGTCAGTCGCATAGCATCCTTTAACTCCTTTTCAGGAATATCAACCGTCGTTTTCATGATTCCACAATAGCAGCCAAAGGATTCCAGGTCAACGGGACGAAATGCCTTGTTTCTCGGCGATACGGCTGCATCATCGGCGTGAGATTGGATTCCGGCGCGGTCATCGGGGCGATTGTATAGCGGTGCAATGTGGAGAATGAACGACAAAATATCAGCATCCGGCACAACCTCGCAGCCGATGCGCCGTCGTCCTGTCTGCCACTCGGGTGGATCGCGTTCTCCGAACGCGATGAGCGCGCGGGGCGCAAGAATCGCGTTCGGAGAACGTGCTGAATGCAATTCTGGCTTGAGGTGGAGCGCGTTCTCCGAACGCGCTGAAGGACCGCAGACAGATGAATCGCGTTCGGAGAACGCGATGCACCTTTCGGACATGGTCATTTCCACACCCGCTGAATCAACTCGACGGTCTTCTCCGTCACCTTTCTGCCCGCGTCTGGCCCGCATCGCGTCCACGGCCCCTGGCTCGGCTCATAGCCGCCTTGCTGCCATGCTTCGGGGACGGGCAGGTAGCCGATGTAACCGTTGGTGTAGGCGCTGACGAACGTCAGCCGCGCGGGCGAGCGTTGCTTGATTTCGAGGCCGAAGTCGCAAAACATCTCGCCCGGATTGGCGGCGATGACGGCCTCGCCAAGCCGCATGACCTGCACTTCGCACGGCACCGGGC
>JAOACV010000746.1 GCA_026417675.1 Verrucomicrobiia bacterium | reverse complement strand
ACAAAGAGGTTCTCCGTCACCCGGTTGTCCGCGTCGCAGAACGCCAGCCACTCGCCCCGCGCCGCGCGCGCGCCGGCGTTGCGCGCGCGGCTGATCTGGTTGATCGGCTCCCGGACCACCGCGTCGGCCCCGCATTGCCGCGCCACGTCGGCCGTGCGATCGCTGCTGTTGTTGTCCGCGACGATGATCTCGATTTCCGCGCCTCGTTCCCGGCGATAGCAGTCCGCCGCCTGCCGCAATGATGCGAGTGTGGTTGGCAGATACCGCTCTTCGTTGTAGGCAGGGATGATGACGGAGATTTGTGGCGCGCTGGGCATGAGGGCCGTGATGAGTGAGAAGTGCAGTGACCCCTAGCCGGTCACTCATCACTCATCCTGTCTTCGCCTGTTCCGGCGGCTTCTCCGCCTCCTCAATCAACATGATCGGAATGCCGTTGCGGATGGGGTAACGCAGGCCGCAGGCGGGTTTCTGGCAGACCAGCCGGTCGCCTTCCAGTTTCACGGCCGTCTTGCAGTTGGGGCAGGCCAGAATGTCGAGCAGGGCGGGATCAATCATAGAGCTCCTCCGCTGCGGCCAACGCGGCCGTCAAAACGCGGCGCACGGGAACTTTTGCTTTCGCGGCGGCGCGCTTGCAGGACTCGAATTCCGGTGACGCCGAGACGATCTTGCCGTCGAGCCGGCCCAGTTTGACCTCGACCGGGCCAAAGGCGCTCTTCAGTTTCACAATCTGGCGGTCGAGCTTGAGCCGCTGCGCATCGAGACGGCGCACGCCGAACGCGGTGGTGTGGGTCAAAAGGAGCCGCGACAGGCGTTCGGCGTCCTGCGGCGCGCAGAGCACGCTGAGGGTGACGCCCGGCCGGTTTTTCTTCATCTGGATGGGCGTGTGGAACACGTCGAGCGCGCCGGCGGCGAGCGCCTTCTCCATCACGTCGCCGAGCACCTGCGGGCTGACGTCGTCGAGATTGGTCTCCAACACGGCAATGCGATCCAGCGCGCGGTCGCGGCCCGCCTCCCCGATCATCGCGCGAAGGACGTTCGGCGTCCTGGCCAACTGTCGCCTGCCCAAGCCATAGCCGGTCGCGCGCACCGTCATGGCCGGCATTGCGCCGAATTCCGTCACGAACTCGCGCAGCAGCGCCGCGCCAGTCGGCGTAATCAACTCCGCCTCCTCGTCGCCCGCGCAGAGCGGCACGCCTTTCAGCAGTTCCACCGTCGCCGGGGCCGGCACGGGAAAACGCCCGTGGGCGCAGTCCACGAAGCCAAAACCCGTGCGCAAGGGCGCTGACGCCACCACTTTTTCGATGCCCAGTTCGCGCAGGGCGATGCACGCGCCGACAAAGTCCACGATGCTGTCCACCGCCCCGATTTCGTGGAAGTGCACATCCTCCGGCGCGATGCCGTGAATCTTGCCCTCGGCCACGGCCAGCCTGCGAAACGCGCCGATGGCGTGGCGTTTGACATCGGCGGCGAGTCGGGAGGATTCGATGAGTCGTTGGATCTGGGTGAAGCTGCGACCGTGGCGGCCTGCATGATGCGCGCGGCGTGACGCGTGGGGGGCATGGACATGGACCTCAAAGCGAACGCCGGTAATGCCGCCGCGCTGGTCACGGCGGACGGCGAGACTGAACTCGTGGAGTTTGAGTTTCGCCAGTTCGCGGCGCAGGACCTTCAGGTCGAGACCGAGGTCGAGCAGCGCCCCCATCAGCATGTCGCCGCTGATGCCGGCGATGCAATCGAGGTAGAGCAGGTTCATCCGGCGCCAAGACTAATCGCAGAGGGATGCGTTGTCCATCCCTGGCATCAGAGGGACTCCCCGCCCAAACCAAGGCTGCC
>JAOACV010000745.1 GCA_026417675.1 Verrucomicrobiia bacterium | reverse complement strand
ATGTTGCACTGCGCAACCCGCGGATTCTCGTGGCACTCCACAAAGTTGATCCCGTGGCCGCCATGGTGGTCCACGTCCAGCCCGTGAATGTAAATCTCCTCGATCGCTTCGGCGCGAACGCCATCGCCGCTCTTCGGATTGCCGCTGATGCGGAAGTGGGCGATCTGCACACGCCAGAGCCGCGCCTTGCGGTTCTTGGGCCAGCCGGCGGGCTTGATGAGCAGCGCGGGCTGGCCTTCCTCGTTGCGATTGATCAGCCGCGTTGCGCCGCCCGCGCCCACAATGCGCGTGTCGCCGCGCGCCAGCACCAGCGGCTCTTTCAGTTCGAACTCGCCCGGCGGCAGGACCACAACGCCGCCGGACTCCGGCAGCGCGTCGAGCGCGGCTTGCAGCGTGGGGAACTTGGAGGCGTCAAGGGTGACGGGCTTCGGCTTGGCGTCTGCGTCGCCGGCCAGACTGCGGCCGAACACGACGCACAACAACGATGACGAGGCGATCAGCAATCCAACAAGCAACGGACCAACGCGTTTCATGTTTTTTCCTCCGGGTTGGGTGACGACGACGGCCCTTCATAGACCACTTCGGCCGCCGCCGCAAGCCTGGGAGGAGGAGCGCCGCCGTCGGCATGATCTGAGGATTGCATCCGACCGGGCAGCCACCTAATCTGCGGCCATGAAGCGGCCGCTGGTGGGCGTTGCGATTGCGTTCTGCGCCGGCATTGCGTTGGGCGAATGGACCGGTGTGTCATGGATGGCACGGTGGCTGGTTTTCATGACAGCGTGGGGACTGGCGGCGGCTCTGGCGCGACATCGGCTGGGCGATGTGGCGACGTATGCCGCGGGGCTCACGGGCGGCTTGCTGGCGCATGGGCTGGCGAACCGGCATCCGCAACCTCATCATTTGCTGCGTCTGATTGGCGACCGCGCGCAAAATGTGACGGCCCGCGCGATGATCACGCAGGAACCGGTGCGGACGTTCTGGAGGCGGCCTCGCGGCGAAGTGGAGCGCGAGTTCTTCTTTGCGCGGGTGGAGGCGGTGGATCGCGGCGAGGGATGGGAACGCGCGGCGGGCGATGTCGTCGTGTGGCTCGATCAGCCGCCGCGCGACGATCAGTTGCGCTACGGCGACCGGATCGAGTTCGACGCGTTGCTGCGCCGGCCGATGCCGCCGACGAACCCGGGTGTTTTCGACTATCGTTTGCATCTGGAGCGGCACGGTCTGTTTCACGAAGCGCGGATTCACGACGCGGCGGACGTGAGGTTGCTGGGACATGAGGGAGGGCGGGTGATGGAGTGGGGGATGTGGTTGCAGCGGCGGTTTCTGGAGAGCGCGGGCCGGGGGCTGGAGAGAGCGCTTGCTGGCGATGAGCCGGTGATGGTCGGCTTGCTGCGCGCAATGCTGGTCGGGTTCCGTCCGGGGCTGACGAATGAACTGGCCGAGCCGTTCATGCGGACGGGGACGCTGCATGTGTTTGCGGTAAGCGGACTGCACGTGGCGGTCATTGCCGGCATTCTGGTGGGGGTGCTGCGGTTTCTGCGCGTGCCGCGGCGGGCCACGGCGCTCGTCGCCCTGCCGCTGCTGTTGCTCTACACGATCGCAACCGGCGCGCCGGCGTCGGCGGTGCGCTCGTTTCTGATGGCGTCGGTGGTGATTCTGGGCTGGAGCCTGCTGCGGCCGACAGACCTGCTGAACAGCATCGCGGCGGCGGCCATCGCCGTGCTTGTTTGGAGACCGATGCAGTTGTTCGATGCCGGCTTTCAGCTTTCGTTCATGGTGGTCATCTGTCTCGCGCTGTTTGTGCCGGGGCCGGGATTTCTGATGCGGATCCTTTACCGC
>JAOACV010000744.1 GCA_026417675.1 Verrucomicrobiia bacterium | reverse complement strand
AGATGTGTATAAGAGACAGGACCTGCTCTGTCCATCGCACGGGCCGGTCGTCGCGCGCGGCGCGGGCGATTGTGTGAAGCTGGCCGCGCGGCGCGTCATGGACCTCATCCACGCCAAAGGCTCCGTCTGCGAACGCGAGCCGGACGATTACTTCCCGCTGGAGCCGATGCCCGGCCTCAACGCGCGGCGCGTCTCGCCGCATCTCTATCAGTTTGGCGCCAACAGTTTCCTGCTGGTCTCGAAGACCGGCGACGGCTTCGTCGTGGACCCGCATATAGCGGGTCTGGCAGACCTCGAAGCGTTGCTGCCGGTGGCCGGCGTCAAACGCGTCACGGCCGCGATCGCGTCGCACTACCATTACGACCACACCGATGGCTACCCGACGATGAAGCAGAAACACGGCGCTGAAGTGTGGATGCATCCGTGGCTGGCCGAGGTGCTCGGCAACTCCGACAAGCTCGACCTGCCGTATCTGCCTGCGGCGCCGATCAAGGCCGACCGCGTGCTGCCGGAGACGGGCGAGTTCGGCTGGAACGAATACCGCTTCGATATCTGGCCGATGCCCGCGCAGACGCGATGGCACTGCGCGTTCATGACCACCGTGGACGGCCGGCGCGTGTTCTTCAGCGGCGACAGCTACCAGTCGCCGTCGCGCTGGAACGGCACCGGCGGTTTCTGCGCGTTCAACCACAGCCGCTTCGACGACTTCCGAGACAGCGCGCGCTTGGTGTTGCGCGTCAAACCTGACCTCATCGCCAACGGCCATCAGGTCGTCTATCGTTATCACGACAGCCACTATAAAAAGATTCTGCGCTGGGCCGACCTGGCCGAGAAGGCTGTGCGCGACCTCTGCCCCTCGCCGGACTGGACCAAAGACTACTACGTCCCGCAGAAGCTGGAACAGCCGTAGAAGAAATCAATAGCGAAGCGGTTACGGGACTTGTGTAGCCGTTCACTGCACGCCCGCGAGTTGTCGCAAGGCCGAGGCGAATTCGCTTTCGGACGGCATTCGGAGCCGAAACACGTCCCTTTTCTCTACGTCTTCGCCGCCGAGCGGAACCTCTGCGCGCTCGACAAACTTCTCGCCCAACACCGACCGCAACCGCTCGCCGTCGCCGTAGAAATACTCCTGCAACAGCGGCACGATCTTCCTCTCCCATGCAAACCGCAGGTCGTTGAGGTCCTTCAGTCCCATGAAATAGCTGTGTCCGATCTGGTGGTCGCGGTCGAGCAGGGCTTCCAGCCTCTCGTTGAGCTTCTCGAACACTTTCCGTAAGGGCACGCCTTCAAATTCTTCGGGCACGAGTTTGGCGTCGGGCATCAGCTCGACAAACGTGAACCGCCGGCGCAAGGCCGCATCCAGCAGGGCAATCGAGCGGTCGGCCGTGTTCATCGTGCCGATGATCAAGACATTTGGCGGCACGCCAAACCCCTCGCCCGAATACGGCAGCATGACTTTGATCTCATTGGCCGCGCCCAACCGCTTGTCCGGCTCGATCAACGTGATCAACTCGCCGAACACCTTGGAGATGTTGCCCCTGTTGATCTCGTCAATCACCAGCGCGTAGGTGCGCGACGTGTCTTGTTAGACCCGACACTACTTTTACTGGGCGAAAATCGAATACGTGGGCATCGGCCCACGCCTGCGTTGCCGCCAGCGTTTGTAATTGACCACGGTCGGGTCGAGGTACGGCTCGACGAGCACCCTGCCGTCGATCTCCACCTCGCACGAGCGCATCTCGATCTCCTCACCCGGCAGGGCGATCACCCGCTTGATGAGATCGCGCTCGGCCGACCCGGTGATCTGGTGGAGGACCACGA
>JAOACV010000743.1:1477-1847 GCA_026417675.1 Verrucomicrobiia bacterium | reverse complement strand
ACGTTGAACAATACGGAGTTGCTGGTGAAGCCCTGCTCGATGTTCCGCTTCACGGTCCGCAACCCGCTGGGCGTCGAGGCGGCGCTGACCGCGCACGAGACCGAGCGCGTGGGGGCGGAGTTTGCCAAGGGCGAGTTGCGGTTGCGCTACACCGGCACGGTGTTCGGCGCGCAAACCGCGCAAGTGGACCTCGTGTTGCGGCCCGAAGGACCAAGCGTGCGCTGGAGCGCCGCGGGGCGCGTCGAGGGCGAGCACGCGGCGTGCTGGCGGCTGGATTTCCCCGTGCTCGACGGACTCGGACGGCTCGAAGGCGATGACGCCCACGACGCGCTGCTTGTGCCCGATGGCTGGGGCCGGCGAATCGGGCGGC
>JAOACV010000743.1:0-1467 GCA_026417675.1 Verrucomicrobiia bacterium | reverse complement strand
CGCTACCCCGGCGGCAGCGCGACGATGCAATGGATCGGTCTCGCCCGCGACAACGACACGACGCTCGGCCTTATCGCGAGGGACGGCCGATGTTTCACGAAAGACTTCTTCGCCGCCGCCAACGAGGATGGCCGCAGCCACACCTTGGAGGCGCGACACTATCCTGAGAACATGGGCGCGACAACGTCGTGCCAGTTCCCCTACGAAGTGGAGACCGTCGTCCTCAACGGCGATTGGTTTGCCCTGGCCCAGCACTACCGCGCGTGGGCGACGCGCCAGACATGGTGCGAGGGCGGCAAGAACCGCCGGCGGCGCGACACGCCGGAATGGTTCCGCAAATTAATCTGGTGGCACCACGACGGCGCGCGCGACGGCGCCAAGCTGATCGAGACGTTCGACCGGCTGCAGAAAGCCGTGCCGTTCCCGCTGGCGTTTCATTGGTATAACTGGCACTCGATCCCCTTCGACAACTTTTATCCCGACTACTTCCCCGCCAACGATTACGTGCCGGCGGTTCGGGCCAGACTCCAGAAATCGGGTGTGCGCGTGATGCCCTACATCAACGGCCACTTGTGGGACACGCAGGCGAAGAGTTACGCCGAGGAAGGCGCGCGGCGCTGGGCGATGAAGAAGCCCGACGGCTCGCTCTACATCGAGCATTGGAACAAGCACGACCACTCCACCGCCTGCCCGTTCACCGACGCCTGGCGCGAGAAGATGGTGAAGGTCACCGACCGCCTCTTCCGAGAGATCGGCGTGGACGCCGTCTATCTCGACCAGATCGGCGCGGCCGCGGCGCAACTCTGTTACGACGAGTCCCACGGTCATCCGCGCGGCGGCGGCGATCATTACGTTGCAGGCTATTGGAAGATCTTGGCGGCCGTGCGCGAAAACGCCCGGCGGCTCAATCCCGACGCGGCGCTGACGACCGAGGACACCGCTGAGCCGTTCATCGGCCACCTCGACGGCATGTTGATGTGCAACCGCGCTCATCCCGACAGCATTCCGTTCTTTCCGGCGGTCTATCATGACCACGTCGCGCAATTTGGTCTCTACATGTATGAGCCGGAAATCAAGGCCGGCGTCACGTTCCGCTCGAAGGAAGCGATGCTGTTCCATTACGGCGCGCAATTGGGCTGGCACGGCACCAGTTGGAGCGAAGCGCCGGAGCACAAGGCGAAGTTTGCGTGGCTGACAAAACTCGCCGCGTATCGCCAGCTCGGTCTCGATTGGCTGGCTTACGGCGATATGCTGCGCCCGCCGTCGGTGACAATGGGTGACAAGAAACCGGTGCCGCGCATCCCGCAACGCTGGACGCTTCACAAAACCGAGCGCGAGACCGAACAGCCCGCCGCGACCACCAGCGCATGGCAGGCCGGCGACGGCCGCATCGCCGTGTTCGTCATCAATGTCAGTGACCAACCGCTGAAGGTCCGCGTCCGTCTGCCCGCTGAAGCGAAGAACAAG
>JAOACV010000742.1 GCA_026417675.1 Verrucomicrobiia bacterium | reverse complement strand
AGATGTGTATAAGAGACAGGCGTATGGTTGGTCCCTGAATGGCATGACGAGCCTCGGATGGAAAGACGCATCGCTTGGCCTCGCGATCCTGATCGCGCTGGGCGGCGCCTCGGCGCGCGCGGCCGATGCGCCGCGAACCGTGGTTGGATCGGCGAGTTGCCGCTCTTGCCATGAGGAGTTTTACAAGCTCTGGTCCACGTCGCATCACGGGCTGGCGATGCAGCCCTACACGGAGGAGTTTGCGCGCAAGAAACTCCAGCCCCAGCCCAAGGAGATCAAGATCGGCGCCCACCACTACCGGGCCGATATCGAGGCGGGGCAGGGAGTGGTGCGCGAGCGCGGGCCGGACGGTTCCAAAAACTATCCGATGCTTCACGTCATGGGCGGCAAGAACGTCTATTACTTTCTGACGCCGCTGGAGCGCGGCAAACTGCAGGTCCTGCCGGTCGCCTACGACGTGCGCCGGAAACAGTGGATAGACACGACCGCCAGCGCGCTGCGGCACTTCAGCGACCGCCGCGAGGAGGCGCTGCACTGGCGCGACCGGCCGTTGACGTTCAACACCTCCTGTTTCGCCTGCCACGTCAGCCAGCTTGTGAAAAACTACGATTTGAAGACCGACACCTACCAGACGGTCTGGGCCGAGCCGGGCATCAACTGCGAGACCTGTCACGGCCCCGCCAGCGAGCACGTGCGGCTGTTCACGAACCTGCCAAAAGGCGCGCCGCCGCCGAAGGACATCAAACTGCGCGTCTTCCGAAACTTCACGACCGAGCAGCGGAACGCGGCCTGCGCGCCGTGCCACGCAAAGATGCATCCGATCACCGACAGTTTTCAGCCCAGCGACCGGTTCTTCGATCACTACGGCCTCGCCGCGCTGGAGCATCCCGATTTCTATCCCGACGGGCGCGACCTCGGCGAGAACTACACTTACACCGGCTGGCGGATGAGTCCGTGCGCCAAGTCGGGCCGGCTCGACTGCACGCATTGCCACACCTCCAGCGGCCGCAACCGTTTCGAGGGCGCGAAGGCCAACAACGCCTGTCTGCCGTGCCACGAAAAGCATGTGAACAATCCGACCGCGCACAGTCATCACGCCGCCGGCAGCGAGGGCAACAAGTGCGTTGCGTGCCACATGCCGATGACGATGTTCGCGCGCATGGCCCGCAGCGACCACTCGATGCTGCCGCCGACGCCGGCGGCGACGACGAAGTTAAACTCGCCCAACGCCTGCAACCTTTGCCACGCCGACAAGGACGCCGCGTGGGCCGACAGGATGGTGCGGCAATGGTATCCGCGCGATTACCAGGCGCCGCTGCTGCATCGCGCCGGGCTGATTGACGCCGCGCGCAAGCGCGACTGGAAGAAACTGCCGGAGATGCTGGCCTACATCACCCACCCTCAACGGGACGAAATCTTCGCCACCTCGTTGATCCGGCTGATCGAGTCCTGCGACGACCCCGCCAAATGGCCGGCCCTTCGCCAGGCGATGAACGACCCTTCTCCGCTGGTGCGCTCGGCCGCCGTTACCGCGCTCGGCGCGGACCTCACGCCGGAGAACCGCGCGGTTCTGCTCGCGGCCACCGACGATGATTATCGCCTCGTGCGCGTGCAGGCGGCCTACGCGCTCGCGCCGGTGCCGCGCGACTCGCTGGACGCGGCGACCCGCGCGAAGCTGGAACGAGCGGCGGCGGAGTTCGAGGCGTCGCTGCAGGCGCGGCCCGACGACCACTATGCCCACTACAACATGGGCAATTACCTGCTCAGCCGCGGCAAGGTCGAGGAGGCCGTCGCCGAATACGAGACGGCGATCAAACTGGAG
>JAOACV010000741.1 GCA_026417675.1 Verrucomicrobiia bacterium | reverse complement strand
GAGGCTGGGGAAGATGATATTGTCCGGGCCGAGGTGGTCGGCGACGGCTTTGATGGCGTGCATGGTCAGCCAAGAGAGAAGGTAGGAGCCGCTCCAGAGGTCGCGGGTGGAGCGGGCCTGGGCGATGAAGTCCTGGACGCCGCCGATCTGGAACTTCAGGAAGGCGGGGCGGAGGATGGCGTCTTTGCCGTAGCCTTTGGCGCAGCCGTCGAGGGCGCTGACGACCTGCATGTGGGTCCAAATGGTGTGGTCGGGGATGCGGGTGTCGGCGGGGAGCAGGCCGAGGCGGTAGTCCTTTTGGATGGCGAATTGCGGCCAACAACGCCAGTGGGCGAAGAAGCGGGCGCGCCAGAGGGTGGATTCGTCCCAGTCGGCTGGCCACTGGGTCAACGCCGGCTGAATGGAATTCCCGCCCTCGAAGCCCTGTTCGACGGACTTGAATTCGGCATGGAAGTTCAACTGGTTTCTACCATCGAGCGGGTGGTGGAAGGTGTTGCGGATGCCGTCGAAGTGGCAGGCGAGAGCCGCGGGCTGGGAACGCGGGAAAGGGAAACGGTCGGCGGCGGCGCCGGTGTGGTCGGCGTGTTTGAAGTATTCGCCAATCTCGGAGTCCACAAAGCCGGCCTGGCGGAAGGCGGCATCGGAGCGTTCGCCGTGGGTGCGGATGTCGAGGCACTTGCTGGGCGGGTCGTGGAGGTAGGCGGCGAGTTTGGTTTTCCAGTCAGTCATGGTCTGGTGCGTTTGGGTTCGAGCTGGCTCCTGTGATTCATGGGGCAAAGCTGCCAGAGACGAATGGAGATGGCAAAGCGCAGGACGTCCGCCGACGTTTCGATGATTCGCGAGTTCTCATTCGCTCTCCCTTAAGCCATCGGTTTATGCGCTTCTCGCTCATGCAGATCAAGCACTTTTTAGGTTGCAACCGCCACAGCCTATGGCTTGTCACACAGCGAACATCCGTTGACGGCGCCCGCGTTTTGACGCGGGGGATTGCGTCTGGCGAGTCGATCGCAGCCGCCAACCAGCGCGACACTGTTGAGGCCAAAAAAACGTCACTTCCCTCCCTGTATTGTTAGTGCGCTTGGAACCGAGCGAGATCCCCACCGTAGCCCGTGTGAATACAAAGTGGTGCCGGCGAAGGGACTTGAACCCCTACTCCCTTGCGGGAAGTGGATTTTGAGTCCACCGCGTCTGCCGTTCCGCCACGCCGGCACCGGGAAATGCAAAACAGCAGCGGCGAATAGTAGTGACGCTCACCCGGCCACGCAACTGATTTCACCGTCCGGGATCAGCAGGGGCTTTGATGCCCTCGATATACCGCGTCAATCCGACCGGGTCCTGGGTCGTGCTGCGCGTCATGACCGCGAGCGAAATCAGGATGACAATGGTCACCAGGACCAACGCGATCATGATGACGCGCTCCCGGTCGGAGGCGCGTCGCGAACCATGACGATGGCGTCTCTCGTGTTTCTGGGAATGAAACGTAACGCTCACTGGAGCCTCATCTATCCTCGCGCAACCCCACGGGCGGCCCCAGCAGTTCGCGCAACACGATGGCGCGCCTCACATTGTCCAGATCGCGCAACTGCTGGCGATAGATGGACGCGCGCGGGACGCTGACCACCGTTGGCGTGACGGCCGGTAAGGGCGTTCGCAGCGCGGAGGGCAACGCGACGTGCGGCGTCTCCTCCGGGCGAACCGACGGCAGGACGGTGCGATGCGGCACCTCCTCGGGTCGCATCGAGGGAATCACCGTTGCGTGCGGGGCCTGCTCCGGATGCTCGGACGGCAACTCCGGCTTCTCGGGCACCAGCTCGACCAAGCGCCGCGGCGCTTCTTCCTCCGGCACTCGAATG
>JAOACV010000740.1 GCA_026417675.1 Verrucomicrobiia bacterium | reverse complement strand
GACATAGATCGTCTGGCCGAGCAGCGCGCCGCACGAGTAGGCGAGTGGCTTGGGCAACGATGGCAGGGGTTTCGTCGTCAACCCGGCGCCGTTCCAAGCCAGCAGAAACACGTCCCGCAAATGCCGCTCGGCGTCCGCGCCGCCGATGGAAACGATGCCGTCGGGCGTCGTCAGCGACACGCCGTAGGCGTTCGGTCGCGGCAGCTTCAACCCGCCGCGCCACGCGCCGTCGGGCCGTTCGAGCGCGAAGGCCGTGTCATACCAGCGTTTTCGACCGCCCTCCCACGGTTTCTTGTCGGGGAAATTCGCGCCGCCCGCGACGATCAGCGCGCCGTTGCTGACGCCCGCGATGGGCGCGGCGAAACCCTCGCGGTCGGGAATGGGCGGCAGTTGTTGCCAGTGGAGTTGAGTTTTCATTGCAGGTGGCTCCGGGCCGCAGCCGGCGGCGAGGCAGATGATCGCGATCGCGGCGCGGCTGCGGAACAAACTTCCAACCGTGTTCACCGCCCTAGGATGCGCGCCGTTTGCCGGCGATCGTAGGTTGCTCACGAGCGGGTCACTTTTTCTTGCCGCCTTTTGCCTGCGCAGGCTTGCCGTTCGGGTTGGGCGACGGCAACTGCGCGTTCACCGACTGGCGCCACTCGCGCAGCCGCTCGCGCAGTTCCGCCGCCTTCTGCGGCAGGCGCGCGGCCAGGTCGCTTGTTTCGCCGGGATCGTTCTTGAGGTCGTAAAGCTCCAGACGACCATCTTCGAAATACTCCAGCAGCTTCCAGTCGCCCGCGCGCACGGCGCTCGCCGGCGTCGTCGTCTGGTAGTAGTGCGGATAATGGAAGAACAACGCCTCGCGGCCCAGCTTCGCCCGCGGGTTTTTCAGCAACGGCGCAAGACTCACACCGTCGAGGCCCGATTCGCCCGTCGCGGACGCCGGGGCGCCGGCCGCCTCGACAAACGTGCGGAAGAAATCCATGCAGATGACCGGTTCGTCGCACACCGCGCCCGGTGGCGTTACGCCCGGCCAGCGCGCGATCAACGGCACGCGGATGCCGCCTTCGTAGAGCGAGCCTTTGCCGGAACGCAGCGGCGCGTTGCTGGTGACCTGGCGCTTTTGGAACTCGTTGACGAACCCGCCGTTGTCGCTGGTGAACACCACCAGCGTGCGGGCCGCGAGCCGCCGCTTCTCCAGATGGCGCAGGACGCGGCCGACGTTTTCATCGAGGGTGTGCACCATCGCCGCATAATCGGGGTTTTGGTGGCACAGGCCCGGCTGAAGTTTCCTGCGATAGTGCTCCACCAAGGCGGGTTTGCCCTCAATGGGCGTGTGGGGATTGTGGTAGCACAGATTGAGGAAAAACGGCCGCTCGCCGGCGGCGTCCACGAGTTTCAGCGCCTCGTCGGTGAGCCGGTCGGTCAGATAATCGCCCGGTTTGCCCAGACCGAGGCCGGGGACGTAGCGGAACTCGCGGTAGGTGTTCGTGCCGCTGAAGGGGTGGAAGAACGTGTTCGGGGCGCCCCAATGCGTGCCGCCGACGTTCACATCAAACCCCTGGGTCTCCGGCGAATGGTCCGCGTCGCCCAGGTGCCACTTGCCGACGTGGAGCGTGACATAGCCCGCGGCCTTCAACACCTCCGCGGTCGTCACTTCCGCGTGCGGCAAATCGGCGACGCAGGCCGGCGGAACCAGCAAACGGTTAAGCACGGGCCGCAGGGCGCCTTCGCGCCAGATGGTCATGTGCAACCGCGCCGCATGCTTGCCGGTGAGGATGGCTGCTCGCGTCGGCGTGCAGACCGACATCGCGTAGGCCTGCGTGAACCGCACGCCCTCGCGCGCGAGCCGGTCGAGATTCGGCGTCTCATGC
>JAOACV010000073.1 GCA_026417675.1 Verrucomicrobiia bacterium | reverse complement strand
GGTCTCGGCGGCGGCCATGATGAGCGCGAGGAAACGCTCAACGCGTTGCTTATGGAGAGGGACGGGTTCGACAGCCAGAAGGGCGTCATCATCCTCGCGGCGACCAACCGGCCTGACGTGCTCGATCCGGCGCTGCTGCGGCCGGGGCGATTCGACCGGCAGGTGGTGATTGACGCGCCCGACGCGAAGGGACGCGAAGCGATCCTCAAGGTGCACCTGCGCAACAAACCGCTCGGCGCCGACGTGAAACTGGCCGTCCTCGCGAAACGCACGCCGGGGTTCAGCGGGGCCGACCTCGCGAATGTCGCCAACGAGGCGGCGCTGCTGGCCGCGCGACGCAACAAGAACAAACTGGAGATGTGCGAGTTCGAGGAGGCCATAGACCGCGTCATCGCCGGCCCCGAACGCAAATCGCGCGCCATCTCCGAACGCGAGAAAAGGATCATCGCCTACCACGAAAGCGGCCATGCGCTGGTGGCGAAGAACTGTCCGCTGGCCGATCCTCTGCACAAGGTCTCGATCATCCCGCGCGGCCACGCGGCGCTGGGCTACACGCTGGCGCACCCGACGGAGGACCGGTTCCTGATGGGCCGCGCCGAACTGGAGGACAAGATGGCGGTGCTGCTGGGCGGGCGCGCGGCGGAGATGGTGATGGGCGGCGACATCTCCACCGGCGCGGCCGACGACCTGGCAAAGGCGACCGACATCGCGCGCGGCATGGTCTGTCAGTATGGCATGAGCGACCGGCTCGGCCCCCGACGTCTCGGCCGAAACCACCAGCATGTGTTTCTGGGCCGCAGTCTCGGCGAGGAGCGCGATTACAGCGAGCAGACCGCGCGGGAGATTGACAGTGAGGTTCAACAGATCATCGGCCGGGCTTGCGAGCGCGCCCGAACGATTCTGCAAAACAACCGGCCCTTGCTCGACCGTCTGGCGAAGGAGCTGATTGAACGTGAAATCCTCGAAGCCGACGAGGTGGACCGCATCTTGAAAGAGGCTACGGAAGCCATGCAGAGCGCCGGCGGCGAAAACAATCGCGCCACGACGTGACCCGCCTACTTGGGGGCCGCTGGACGGGGAGACCAGCCGGACGGCAAAACCAGCGTCACCTCCGCGGTCTGACTTTCACCGGCTTTGATGAAGACCTTTTGGTCCGCGGGCGCGAAACCCGGGGCGATGACGTTCAACGACAATTCGCCTTCCGGCAGGGCGAACTCACTCTCATAAACGCCTTGGCCCGAATCGCGCAGCGACGCGAGCAGTTCGTCCGGGCCAAGCACCATCACGCGGGCGTTCCGAATAGGGCTCTTCTGGCCGTCAACGACGCGCACCTTTAACGAACCGCCGCGGTGCAGATGAAACAGGATCACCGGCAGGGGCCGTCGGCTGCCCACGGAAAACTCGATCATGTGAGCGGGAGCGTAGCCGGCGTGTTCCGCACGCACGTGCCAGCGACCCGGCAGCAAACGCTCGGTGGAGAAATACCCCTGGCTGTTGGTTTCAACGGTCTTCGCCCGTTTCGGGTCGTCCCCCCAACAACGGACCTTGGCGGCCACGATGGGCTTGCCGCTTGCGTCCACCACCCGTCCGACCAGCACATCGGAACTGGACGCACTGGGCGCTACGGACAGCCGCAATGCGTCCTCCGGTTTTTGTTCCACTGGACCGCTGGTGGCGCAGCCAGCCAGCAGCAACGCGACGCTCGTCAGACCCGCAAGCACATGGGACATCTTTCGATTCATAATTGCCTCCACCCTGCTTCTAACGCACCCGCGCGCCGGCTGCAACGCGGAAAAGGCAACCAACACGTCAGGCTTCAAGTGCGGGAGAACGCCAGACACGCGGGCGTCGCAAGACCGGGGTGGCGCGCGTTCTCCCGAACGCGCTTGTCTCGTGCTCAGGACGGCATCGGGTTCGGAGAACACGATCCAGCATGACTCTCCTTGCAACCGCGCGCAGGGTGTGGTGTGTTCTTTCCAGACGGCCAGTGTAACGTGAGAGCGCTTGGATACCTTAACGCGAACTTCTACGGACTGCCGCCATGGATTTGGCTGGCCGGCCTTGTTCTTCTGTTCGCGGCGCTGTTCATGATCGGATGGAGGTTATGCGGGCGACTGTTGGCGAGGAAGGGCTACGTGTTTTCACCGCGCGGGACTTGGCGGCGGTTGCTAATGGAGAGTTCCAGCGATCCGATGTTGCTGGTCAGCCGCCGTGGGCGGATCCTCGAGGCCAACCAGCATGCGTGCGACCTCGCGGGTTGGACCCAAAAGGAACTGCTGGGACAGCCTTTGGAAATCCTCGTGTCCCCCGGCGATGCGCCCGCCGTGCGGGATGCGCGGCGTCGGTTGTCCGCGGCGCGCACGGTCACGGAGAACGTGCTTTTGCAAACCAAGGCGCAGGAGATGATCCGCACGGAGTGGCGGTGGGTATCGGCTTCCAGAAACAAGTTCTACATCATCATGCGCGATCTGCGCGCCCCGACGCGGTTGGAGGCGCCGCCGGAGCTAGCGCAGGAACTGACGGCCCTGCACCGCGTCAGCCTCGCCGTCACGCAGCTCGTGCACATCGAGTCGGTGCTGCAACACGCGATCAGCGAGTCCATGAATGTCGTTGGCGCGGATGTCGGACTGATTTGCTTCATCAACCGCGAGCAACGCCGCGTCACGCTGGCGGCGCAGGAAGCCCTGCCGGCGGAGCGCTTGCGGGAGGCGGTCGAATCGGTCCCGTTGGACGGTCATTGGTTGAGCCGGCACCTGATGCAGACGCCCGAGATTCTGTATTACCGTTCACTCTATCGCGCGCCGCTGCCACCGGGGATGCTGGCGGTGTTGCAGGAGCAGGACGTTCACGCGCTCATTGTCATCCCCATCGTTAGCAAGGGACGCGTGCTGGGCCAGCTAGAATTGGGCGTGCGGCGGCCTCATGAGTTCTTCAGCGTCAACACCGCCGTGTTGACCGCAATCGGCGAACAGGTCGGCATGGCCATTGAGAACGCGCGGCTCATCGAGCAGGTCACGGAGAAGGCGATTCATCTGGAGCACGTGCTCGACGCCGGCCCGGCGGCGATTCTGGTAGTGGACTACCTGCCGGAAGGCGAGATCGTGACGCTGGCCAACCAACGCTTCTGTCGCATGTTTGGCCTGTCTCCCAGCAACGTTTTGCAGAAGCCGTTTGAGCAGGTGGCGGCATCGCTTGCGGCGGGGTTTGACCGCGAGGCGGACTTCGAGCGGCGTTGGGCGCGGCTGCGTTCCGATCGCGAGCTGGAGGGGCGCGGCGAATTGAAACTGGCGGGCCCGAAGCCGCGCGTGGTGGATCATTACACCGGCCCGGTTTTCGATGAATTCAAGCAGATCATTGGACGCATCTGGGTGTTCACCGACATCACGGAGCAAAAGACGCTTGCCGAGGGCTTGCGTCAGGCGCAGAAGCTCGAAAGCATCGGCACGCTGGCCGCCGGCATCGCGCACGATTTCAAGAACCTGCTTGGCGCCATCCGGGGCAATGCGGTCCTCGTTCGCGATCACCTCGGCGGGAATCGGGCTGCGCTGCAAACGCTGGCCAACATCGAGCTGGCTGTGGATTCCGGCGTGGACATGTGCCAGGGCCTGCTGGCGTTCGGCCGCAAGGCGCCCACCCAACTCGCGCCCATGCGGGTCGGCGAGGTTGTCTCGCGCGCGGCGCGGCTGCTGCGCAGTTCGTTGCCTGCTAACATCCGATTGGAAACCGATCTCGCCGACGACGCGCAACCCGTCGAGGCCGACGCGACACAGTTGTTGCAAGCGGTGATGAACCTCGCCATAAACGCCCGCGACGCGATGCCCGACGGCGGCAGCCTCACGTTTCGAGTCGCCACGCGCACGCTGGACGAGGAGGCGGCCTCTTCACAGGTCGAAGCCCGTCCTGGACGTTTTACCGTGCTGACGGTCGAGGACACGGGTCAAGGCATTGCTCCGGAACTGCTGCCACGCATCTTCGAGCCGTTCTTCACCACCAAGCCGCCGGGGAAGGGGACTGGCCTCGGCCTCTCGATGGTCTATGGCATCGCCAAGTCCCACAACGGCTGGGTCGCCGTCGAGAGCCGCGTCGGGGCGGGGACGAAGTTCGAGATCTTTCTTCCGGTGACAAGCGCGGAGGTGAAAAGTCAGACTTCAGAAGTCAGAGAGCAGGAGTCTGAGACAGGCGCGGCTGGGAACGGCGGTTTGAAACCGCCGGGCTTTGCGGCTGCGGGCGGCCAGACCGTCCTCCTGGCTGACGACGACCCGATGTTGCTCGATCTAACCAAGACGTTCTTGGAGCGCGACGGCTGCAAAGTGTTGGCCGCGCGCAGCGGCCAGGAAGCCCTCGAACTCTATCGCACCCGTGCCGGCGAAGTGGCGCTGGCAATTCTGGACATGACCATGCCTGGCATGAGCGGTCCGGAGTGCCTCCAACAAATACGCGCCATCAAGCCCGACGCGAGAGCGATGTTTCTGACCGGCCACTCGGCCGACGTAGCGTGCGAAGAAGCCGGCCGCCTCGGCGCGGTTGCTGTCTTGACCAAGCCCATCGAGAGGAGAATCTTGCTGGAGGAGGTCAGGCGGGCCTGGACCGAAATAACGGGCGGGCGTCCGTAATCGGTATTTGGTATTCGGCTGTCTGTCACTACGAGCGATGCTACTGCTCACTGGCCGCTGATAGATTGTAATTACTTTTTCGAAGTTTCAGGCTTGCGTTTAGAGAAATGTGATTCCATTTTGATGTGCTCAGCCGAACCGGAGACTGTAGTTATGCCAGACAACAACCAGCCCCGCGTCAACCCGGACGATCTCATTCGCGAGGTCAATGCACTGGGAAGCAAGGTGGCGGGAGCCATTGACCAACTCGTAGCCGAGCGTCGGAAAATCCTAGCGGACGCGAAAGCCAAGGTGGCCGAATTCGACGCGCAGATCCAACGCTTGAACGAACTCTATCGGACGGCGAATGGCCGTTACTACGTGCCCCCGCCCAAGAGCGAGGAGGAAACCGCCGAAGAACCCCGCCGCGTCCGCCGTCCGCGCGCCGAACTGGAGGCTTACGCCCGGGAGATCGTCGCCTTCCTTGTGAGCCGCAGCCCGCGCGCGGTCTCCGGCGCCGAAATCATGGAACGTTTTCCCGACATTACCGGCGGCATCCGCCAGTTCGTGGAGAAATACGCCGGCGTCAAACTCCGCGACAACGGCGCCGTCGGCACCGCCGTGCGCTACCTGCCCCCCGAAGACATCGAGTTCATCATGGCCTCTTGGCAGCGGAAGTGATGTGGGCAGGAAAGCCCTGTTGCATGGGGCTCTGTTTTCCGAGAACGACGGTTACCCGACGTGCCGCAGAAACAATGCGTAAAGGCGTTGGGTAACGGGGCCTGGCTTGCCGTCGGCGATGCGATGGTTGTCCACGCAAACCACCGGAAGGATCTCAGCCGTGGTGCCGGTCAGGAAAACTTCATCGGCGGCGAGCAGTTGCCGGAGGGTGATGTGGCGCTCTCGCAGCGGGATGCGGTGTCTGCGGGCCAGAGCGATGACTTCCTCGCGCGTGATGCCGCCGAGAATGTTGGCGCTCTTGGGTGGCGTGATCACGACGCCGTTGTTGACCATAAAGATGTTCGCGGAGGCGCACTCCGTCACCGTGCCGTCGGAAGCGATAAAGAGCGCCTCGTAACAACCAGCAGCCTTGGCTTTGTTTGCGGCCAGCACGTTGGGCAACTGGCAGATGCTCTTGACGTCGCAGTGCAACCAGCGGACGTCCTTGGCGGTGATGACGCGCACGCCCCGCTGACGCGCCTCAGGCGGCGGCAGTTCCATCGGGCGCACGGTGATGACCAGCGTCGGCGAGACGCCTTGGGGAAACTCTTTCATCCGCTTGGCGGCGCCCCGCGTGACTTGCAGATAGACGAGGGCGTCCTTGAATCTCGCGCGACGCACAGCTTGGCGCAGGAGACGTTCCAAGCCGCCTGCGGTGAAGCGGTGCTTCAACTCGATGGCGTCGAGGCTGCGGAACAACCGGCGAAGGTGCGCGCCCACAGCATGGAGCCGGCCATGGTAGGTGCGCAGGACTTCATAGACGCCGTCACCGAGTTGAAAGCCGCGGTCTTCGACGGAGACGACGGCCTTCTCAATGGGGCAGAACTTCCCGTTGACGTAAGCAATGGCAGGCATCGCCGCAATCAGTAGGCAATCGGCGCGAAAATGGGATATTTCCTCAGCTTCTCCGCGCCGTTAAGGAACTTGAGTTCGATGAGGAAGTCGCATTCATTGACCTGGCCGCCGAGTTTTTCAACCAAGGCGGCGGCGGTGCTGGCGGTGCCGCCGGTGGCCAGCACATCATCCACGATGACGACGCGCGCGCCGGGCTTGATGGCGTCCACGTGCATGGAGAGCGTTTCGCGGCCGTATTCCGATTCGTAACTGGCCTCGACGGTCTTGTAGGGTAGCTTGCCTTTCTTGCGGACGGGCACGAAACCGACGCCGAGCTGGTAGGCGACGGCGCCGGCGAAGATGAAACCGCGCGCGTCTATGCCGACGATGGCATCCGGTTTCTGCCGACGGTGGCGGTCGCAGAGGAGGTCCACCGCGCCGCGAAAAAGCTCGGGTTGCTGGAGGATGGGGGTAATGTCTTTGAAGATGACAGGCGGCTTGGGGAAATTCGGCACGTCGCGAACGGCGGCTTTGATTTGTTCTATAGCGGACATGGTTAGCGGGCCTTCTTGGGTTTTTCCTGTTTCTCCAGCATCCGGCGCAGTTTGCGCAGGGCGATGTTTTGAATCTGGCGCACGCGCTCGCGAGTGACGCCTAGCTTCGCGCCGATCTCCTCCAAGGTTTGCTCCTTGCCCTCGTCCAGCGCGAAGCGGTGGCGCAGGATCATGCGCTCGCGCTCGTCAAGCTTGCTCATCAGCGTGGAGATGCTGGCGCGGGTGGATTTCTCCTTCAACAGCTCGAACGGCGTGTAGGCGTTCTCGTCGCCGATGATCTCGCCGAACTCGGTGGTTTCGTCCTCGCCAATGGGTGCTTCCAGCGACGCGGGCCGGATGCTGACGGTGCGCAGCTCGACGACCTTGGCGACGGGCATGTTGAGTTCCTTGGCAAGTTCAGCGTCGGTCGGGTCGCGGCCGAGTTTTTCGCTGAGCTTGATCGCGGCGCGTCGCATTTTGCCGATCTTGTCCACCAGATGGACCGGCAGGCGGATAGTTTTGGCTTGGTTGGCCAAGGCGCGCTTCATGGACTGCTTGATCCACCAAGAAGCGTAGGTAGAGAGCTTGCCTCCCTTCTTCGGATCGAACCGCTCGACCGCCTTCATCAGACCGATGTTGCCCTCGCTGATGAGATCGAGCAGCGGCAAACCGAGGCCGGAGTAATCGTGGGCGATCTTGACCACGAGCCGGAGGTTGGCCTTGATCATGTGTTCTCGGGCCTTCTTGTCGCCCTTTTTGATCTTGGCCGCGAGTTCGACCTCCTGCTGGCGCGTCAGCAGAGGAATCTGCCCGATCTCTCGCAGGTAGATCTTGATGCCGCCTTCGCTCTCGGTTCGGTCGAATCGCATGATGACAACTCCTCGGAACGCGGCCACCGGGAACGCCGGTGGCCGCGCCACGACCTTAGACTAGACAAATCAGCCCGCCGCTCAAGCTTTCTTCTCGAGCGCGGCTTGGGCCGCCGCCAGCCGGGCAATTGGCACGCGGAACGGCGAGCAACTGACGTAGTTCATGCCGACGCGGTGGCAGAACTTCACGCTCTCCGGGTCGCCGCCGTGTTCGCCGCAGATGCCAACCTTGAGGTTCGGGCGGGTCTTGCGGCCTCGCTCGATGCCGATCCGGATGAGTTCGCCCACGCCGTCCTGATCCAGCGTTTGGAACGGGTCGTCCACGAGAATCTTGTTGCCGACGTAGTCGGGCAGGAAGCTGCCAATGTCATCGCGGCTGAAGCCGAAGCTCATCTGCGTCAGGTCATTGGTGCCGAAGCTGAAGAACTCGCTGACTTCGGCCATCTTGCCGGCCCGCAACGCGGCGCGCGGGATTTCGATCATCGTGCCGAACAGGAATGGCAGCTTCTTCAGGCCGAACTTCGACTTCACCTCGGCGGCGACCCGGTCCACGATCGCGCGCTGATGGATCAGCTCGTTGGCGGCGCAAGTGACCGGGATCATGATCTCCGGCTCGGCTTTCTTGCCAGCCTTTATCAACTCCGCAGTCGCTTCGAGGATGGCGCGCACCTGCATCTCGGTGATCTCCGGGTAGGTGATACCTAGGCGGACGCCGCGGTGACCGAGCATCGGGTTGGTCTCGTGCAGCGCCTCGCCACGCTTCTTGACTTCGTTGACGTCAATACCCAGCGCGTTCGCCAATTCCTGGAGCTTGTCTTCACTCTTCGGCACGAACT
>JAOACV010000739.1 GCA_026417675.1 Verrucomicrobiia bacterium | reverse complement strand
TGTCGGCAGCGAGCTCAACAACACTCGCTGCGGCCGACAACGGTGCAAGGAGGATCGCAGCCAACCAACCAGCGGCGAGCGGCACAGAGAATCTGGTTTTCATTGTCATCGTCTCCTTCTCACTTCGGCAGCATCTGCGCGCACATCATCAGGCAGCGGGGCAGATGGAAGAAACCTTTGAACATCGTGCCTTTGCAGAACATGAACGGCGTGCCGTCCGGCAACACGTGCGGATACCACTCCGGAAACTCCGGGTCGCGGAAATGCTTCCATGCCCACGCATCAATCTTCCGGAACCACTCGGCGAAGAACTCGTCACCGGAGAGTTTCCACGCGTAGAGCGACGCGATCATCGCTTCGTTCTGGCACCACCACGTCTTGAGGTATTGTTTGCCGTCGAGCAACGGCAGGCCGCGCGCATCCCTGAAATAGAGGATGCCGCCGTGGACCGGGTCCCAGGCGTATTGCAGGATGGCGCGCGCCATTTCGAGGCAGCGCGCGATCATCGCGCGGTCGTTCACGCTGTCGGCGTATTGCATGACGAACCACATGCCCTCCAGCGCGTGGCCGGGGTTGAGCAGCCGGCCGTTGCCGGAACTGAGATCGGGTTTGCCATCGGCCGGCATGCTCTCGAACATCATCTGATGCTCGCGGCTCCAGAAATGATTGAGCACCGTCTCCGCGGCCTGGCGCAGAACACCGTCGTAATCCTTCGTGCGCAAGGCGCGCTGCAGAACGAACAGCACGTTGACCAGGATCATGTAGTGCGCCAGCATCATCGGGCCGCCTTTTTCCGCCGCCGCGAATCCGGCGCGATAGCTCGCCGTCGCCTTCAACGCGACCTCGCGGCAGCGCGGCTGCGGGTCGGCCCGATACAACTCCGCCGCGCCGATGGCCGCAAACGCATCCGTGAACACCGTGTAACCCCCAAACTCGCGCAGCCCCGGCGCCCCATCGCGTTTCAACGAGAACCAGCAGTGGCCGTCGGGGCGAAACGAGCGCCGGCTCAGGAACTCGAACCCGCGTCGCGCGTGTTCCAGCCATTCCGGGCGCGAGTAAGGCGAATTGTAAAGCGCCGCG
The DNA here is from genome assembly GCA_026417675.1 of Verrucomicrobiia bacterium. GTDB lineage: Bacteria > Verrucomicrobiota > Verrucomicrobiia > CAIQCK01 > CAIQCK01 > JAOACV01. Next base: position 794 of record JAOACV010000739.1, on the reverse strand, counting down.
AACATGAAAACCGCCCGCCATTGCATCCACAGATACTTCTCCGTCTCCAACAGTTCGCCCTTGCGTCCCAGAACGCTGAAGAACCCGCCATGCTCGTGGTCAATGCCGTGCTCGATCCAGAACGGCACGATCCGTTCCAGCAACTCGCGCTCGTATCGGGCGCGGTAGTCTTTCATGGCTCTGATCTCTTGGCAAGATGCTCGCAATCGTTCTGCCGCAAACCCACCGCGAACGGGGCGGCGAGCGTGGTGTGGGTGAAGGTTCGTCGGTTCAGCCGCGATCGTTTCATAAGCCGCGCCAGTTATACGCGGCTTGCCGCCCACGCGCAGCAAAATCTCCGTGACCCGTTCGCCGCTGGGAAGTGAAATCGTCAAGAATCAGGAACCGACCTGACGGATTCCGCAGTCGGGTTGCGCCTCGCAGACCCCGTATTTCGTCTCGCGTGTCAGGGACGTTTTGCAACTTTTGTATTTGCCGCACGTGCCCAAGGTGCTACGTTTGGCGAAGATTCACCATGTCAACAGTCGCAACATCACGGCTTAAAGAGTTCGCCGAGCAGCTTGCAGGGAAGTTAGCGATAGCGAATCCGGCCGTCATTATCGCAGCGAATAACGCGAGCTACCACGCATTTCGACTGTTGGCGGCCGAAGATTCAGTAGCTCTCCGGCGGTATCTGCCACGGTTGCGGCACCTGAATGCCGCGGCTTACTTGCCGATTGAACCTGCCCCGATTTGATGGACACCTTGTGGGAAGTGCGCTACCAACAGGAACCATCATGCCAACGACCCAATCC
>JAOACV010000738.1 GCA_026417675.1 Verrucomicrobiia bacterium | reverse complement strand
GTGCTGCCTCAGCGGGTCTCTGGTGGGGTGAAGCTGCCGCGAGACCGACGGAGGTGAGGTCCCCCTGGCGACGTGGGCCGAGGATTCGCTGGGCGTGGCGTTGTGGCACCTCATGCGCCGTTCCCTCCGTGATGGGGCCGAGTTCGAGGCGGCGGCCGAGGCGCTCGAACCAGTTGCGGTCGGGCGAGTAGGTTCCGACTTCCTCCAGCCATTCCTCGGCGGTCAGCGTGACGCCGTGTTCGGCGAAAATCTGCCGGTGCGCCTCAAACTCCGGCGTCTCGCTGTCCACGATCAGGCCGTCGAAGTCGAAGATGACGGCGAAGGCGGGATTGCCCGCGTGGGTCTGCGCTCCTTTCATCTGCGCCGGCGATCACTCCATCGGATAGGGGAGCGGGAACTTCGCAGTGAGGGCGCGCACTTTGGCCCGGACCGCCGCTTGGACCTCGGCGTTTTCCGGCGAGGCCAACACCTCGTCAATAAAGTCGGCGATGGCCTGCATCTCGGCCTCCTTCATGCCGCGGGTGGTGACGGCGGGCGTGCCGATGCGAATGCCGCTGGTGACCAGCGGTTTCTCCGGGTCGTAGGGGACGAGGTTCTTATTGACAGTGATGCCGGCCTTGTCGAGCGCCTCCTGCGCGATCTTGCCGGTGATCTTCTTCGGGCGCAGGTCCACGAGCAGGAGGTGGTTGTCGGTGCCGCCGCTGACGATGCGGAAGCCGCGTTGGGCCAGCGCAGCGGCGAGTGCGGCGGCGTTGCGGAGGATTTGTTGCTGGTAGGCTTTGAACGCCGGTTGCATCGCCTCCTTGAAACAGACGGCCTTGGCAGCGATGACGTGCATGAGCGGCCCGCCTTGGATGCCGGGCAGGACCCAACGGTCCACGTCTTTCGCATACTTCGCCTTGCAGAGGATGAGGCCCGCGCGCGGCCCGCGCAGCGTCTTGTGGGTGGTGGTGGTCACGAAATCGGCGTATGGCACGGGCGACGGATGCAGACCCGCCGCGACCAAGCCGGCGATGTGCGCCATGTCAATCATCAGCAGAGCGCCCACCGAGTCGGCGATCTCCTTCATCCGCTTGAAATCAATCACCCGCGGATAGGCGCTCGCGCCGGCGGTGATGAGCCTCGGTTTGACCTGTTTGGCCAGCGCGGCGAGCTGGTCGTAGTCAATCAGCTCGGTGTCCTTGCGCACGCCGTAGTGGGTGACCTGGTAGAACTTGCCGCTGAAGTTCAGCGGCGAGCCGTGCGTGAGGTGGCCGCCGTGGGCTAGCTCCATCGTCAGGATTTTGTCGCCGTGCTGGAGCACGGAGAAATAGACGGCCATGTTGGCCTGCGAGCCGGAGTGCGGCTGGACGTTGGCGTGCTCGGCGCCGAAGAGCGCCTTGGCGCGCGCGATGGCAAGCGACTCGGCCACGTCCACCCATTCGCAGCCGCCGTAGTAACGTTTGCCGGGATAGCCCTCGGCATATTTGTTGGTGAGCACGGAGCCTTGGCAGGCCAGCACGGCGGGGCTGGTAAAGTTCTCGCTGGCGATCAGCTCGATGTTCTCCTGCTGGCGGCGGACTTCGTTGCGGATGGCTTCGTAGATTTCGGGATCAACCTGCTTGAGGGTGCTCATGGAAAGTGATCCGTGATGCGTGATGGGTGATGTCGCGCCTTCCATTTTGGCGAGGCGGCGGGCGTGACGGCCGCCCTCAAACTGGGTGGTCAGGAAGGCGTCGAGGATCGCCTGGAGTTTGTCCATGGGCGTTTCCACCGCGCCGAGGCAGAGGATGTTGGCGTCGTTGTGGGCGCGGGCCAGGCGGGCGACTTCGGGATCGGTGGCCAGGGCGGCGCGGATGCCGGTGACCTTGTTGGCGGTGATGCTCATGCCGATGC
>JAOACV010000737.1:270-1881 GCA_026417675.1 Verrucomicrobiia bacterium | reverse complement strand
CTACAGCGCCATCGTTTACAAACCGTGGATCGCCGCGGTCTCATGCGGCCTGTTGCTGGCGGGCGTGCCGTTGTGGCGGCTCAGCAATCGGATGAACAACCACGCCGTGGATTTTCGTCCCAGTTTGCGGTAGGTTCGCCCCGTCGCAGGCTGGATTCATCCCAAATCCGTCGTGGAAGACCAGATGCAAACTAGAGTCACTCGCGGCCGGAAACACAGAAAACACAGGAAGCTCAGCATGAGAACATCACAAACTCTCACCGTGGGGTTGGCGCTTGCCTTCGCAATGTCGGCCGGCTTCGGTCAGTCCAATGCCGGCAAGTCGGCGGCGACCAAGTCGGCGCCATCCAGACCCACTGCAGCCGTGCGTGACCAGGGGCCACAGAAATGGATCGGCGTGCGCGTCATGCCGTTGATGCCCACTACGCGGTCGCACCTCAAGAAATATCTTAACGGCATGCCTGAAGACGCGGGGTTGACTGTGACGGATGTATCCGCCGAAGGCCCCGCCGTTGTTGCTGGCATCGAACGCTACGACATCCTGCTGCGCGCCGACGGCCAAGTGTTGACCAAGGCCGAACAGCTTCAGGAGATCCTCAACAAGCGGAACTTCGGCACTTCGGTTCGGCTCGACATCATCCACGAGGGCCAGCCCAAAACGGTTTATGCGCTGGTGCTAGAGAAACCCGAAGGCGAGCCCGGCCTCGCCGGCGGTTTCCGCGGCTTCGGCGGGCGCGGTGGTCCCGGTGGCCCCGGCGGTTTCGGCGGCGGTCCGGGCGGTCCCGGCCGCGGTCCCTTTGGCAACGCAACGTCAACGCTGACTTACACGGACGCCGACGGCAAGCGCCACAGCGTCACGGGCGATGAGATGCGCGAGTTTTTCCGCAAGATGCGCGAGGACGAAAAATTCCGCGAGGCAGTCAGCAAGGAAGGTTTCACGATCCGCATCAAGCCCGGCCCGCGCGAGCCAAGGCCCGAAGGCGGCGACCAGCCGCCGCCCAATCCGTAGGCTGGTTGCCTCACGTCGCGGTCATTGGCCCGCACGCGCGCAATCGCCGAAATCCTCGGGCACATTTCGAAAAGCAGGATCGACCGCAGCAAGCGTCTTCGTCTCCGGGGCCGCGCAAAAAAACGTTCCGTGTTTGCGATGGGGATGCTGGACGATTTCCATCACCACCAGCGTCGCGCTGATCACTCGGGAGAGGGCCTTCGTCACAAATCCGTCGCGGGAAACCAACAGAGGATTCAATTTACGCGCAGGCAAGCAACGGACACCATGAAACACAGCAATCCATCATCGGCCTCGCGGCTCCGGACGCGGCTGGTTTGGGGTTTGTTCTGGGTTGGGATGGTCTCGATCTGTGTTGCCAACGCGATGCTCATGACGCGGCGGTAATCGCGCCGGGGGCGCGCCTACTTCAACAACCGCAGCACTTGTTTGAATTCCTCCGTGCCAGCGCGGCCAAGCAACTCAAACAAGATCATCTCGGTGGACACGATGACGGCTCCTGCGTCGCGCATCCGCTCGACGGCGATGCGGTGATTTTCAGGCGTGCGCGACGAGATGGCGTCGGCGACAACGAACGGACGGAACCCTTTGTCGAGCAAATC
>JAOACV010000737.1:0-260 GCA_026417675.1 Verrucomicrobiia bacterium | reverse complement strand
CCGCCACTTCCGGCACGGTCGGGCCGAGGCCAAGGGGGTATTGCTCGGTGACGAAGATTGGCAGGCCTATGATCGCCGCGCCCTTGATGAGCCGCACGGTGTTGGCGACGACGCGATGGCCCTCGTGGATTGCCGGCAACAGTTTCTCTTGGATGTCCACGACGACCAGCCCGGCTTTGAGTCGCACAATGCGGCGGGAGATGTTGTCCATGAATTTCTCCTAACCTGGCGTAGCAGGAACCAAGAGGGTTGTGACATAC
>JAOACV010000736.1 GCA_026417675.1 Verrucomicrobiia bacterium | reverse complement strand
GTTGTGAGATTCTCTGCATCAAGAGTGACAAGTGATGAGTGATGAGTCAAACGCGCGCTGCGCCATCACTCATCACTCGTTACTCCTCACGCTGCGCACAAACTCGCGCATCTTCTCGTGGGCCTTCCGTCCAGGCGACATCTCCACTCCGCTGCTCACATCCACGCCATCCGGCCGCGCCACTGTGATCGCTTCGCCCACATTCGCCGGCGTCAGGCCGCCCGACAGGATCACCGGCTTGCCAAAACGCTTAGCATCGCGCGCCAGCGACCAGTCAAACGTGCGGCCCGTTCCGCCGCGGAAGGCCGGACTGTAGCTATCGAGCAGGAAAGCGTCAACGACCGAGTAGTGATGCATCCGTTGGAGACTCGTCGCATCGGCGACCCTGAACGCTTTCCACACTTTTGCACGACCGCTCCACGCGGCGCAGAAGGCCGGCGTCTCGTCGCCGTGGAACTGGAGCGTCGTGAATGCGCCCGAGGCGAGCAGCCGCTCGACCTGCTCGCGCGAGGGATTCACCAGAACCGCCACGCGCTGGATAGTCGGAGGCAGCAAGCCGGCGATGCGCGCCGCTATCTCGACCGGCACGAACCGTTTGCTCTGCGGCCAGAGCACAAAGCCCAACGCATCCGCGCCAGCGCTGACCGCCGCCAGCGCGTCGTCGGCGTTGGTGATGCCGCAAATCTTGATGAGCATGATCGTGTTCGTATAACGGATCACGGGCCGGGAGTCACGAACTACGCATCACCCACTGTCGGCTTGCGCCGCGCGGATTATCGGGCGATGATGTGCGCATGAAACGAATCGTGCTCACCCTGGTTTGCGCGTGGCTGGCCGCGGTCGGTTGGACTGCGGCGGATGTATTGATCGTGGCCGACGAATTTCCGGCGATGGAGATCGTGGCGCAGCGGTTGAAACAGGACGAGGGGATTGTCTGCAAAATCGTCAAGCAGGATGAGATGCCGGCGGCGCTGGGCGAGTATTCGGCGGTCGTCGTTTATGTGCACAAGAAGCTTGCGGACGCGCCTGCCAAGGCGATGGTGGACTACACCAACGCGGGCGGCAAGCTGGTGGCGCTGCACCACTCGATCAGTTCCGGCAAGCGAGAGAACAAGCACTGGATGCCATTCTTGGGGATAGACTTGCCCAAGGCGGACGTGGAACAGGGCGGCTACAAATGGATCGAACCGGCGACGCTGCAGGTGGTCAATCTCGCGCCGGGCCATTTCATAACCACTCACAAGGTCAGCTACGAGACGCAGATCGCCTACCGCAGCGCCGACACGCCGGTGGAGAAACAGCGCCCCGGTTTCACGCTGCGGGACAGCGAGGTTTATCTGAACCACGCCTTCATCGAGCCGCGAACGGTGCTGTTGGGCATGAAATACACGGATGCAAAGACCGGCAAGACGTGGATGCAAGACCGCGCCGGCTGGCTCAAGCCGTCCGGCAAAGGCTGGATCGTCTATCTGATGCCCGGCCATCGGGCGCAGGAATTCCAACATCCGACCTACAGCCGGATCGTCACGAACGCGGTGATCTGGAAGCCGTGAAGATGCGTTTCGGGAAAAGCGTGCTATGTTCCTCGCGTTTATGACCCAATACTCAACAGGAGACCCAATGAACCAGACCCTCAGTCGTCGTGACATGCTAAGAACCGTCGGACTCAGTGTGGCAACCCTCGCCGCCGCGCCGTTGTTTTCGGCCCGCGCGCAGGAGAAGCCCGCGGGCGGCTATAAACTGCCGGCGTTGCCCTACGATCCGGCATCGCTGGAGCCGCACATTGATGAGCGGACGATGCAGATTCATCACGGCAAACACCACCAGCTGTCTCTTATACACATCT
>JAOACV010000735.1 GCA_026417675.1 Verrucomicrobiia bacterium | reverse complement strand
GCCCAAGCCCGCTTGAAGATCATTCCTTTGGCGGCGAGCGCGTCAATGTGGGGCGTGCGCGCCAGCTTGTCGCCGTAACAGCCCATTTCCGGGCCGTGGTCCTCGCTGGTGAGCCAGAGGATGTTGGGTTTGTCGGCCGAGAATGCTGGGCTGCAAAAAGCCGCCAGAAGAACGCTGAAGCGAAGGAGGGAAGCTTTCATAGTGAAGAAAGTTAGTCGAGGAGAGGATAACCGCCAAGTTCAATCTGAGAGCAACTTCACCGGACCAATCAGACCCGATGGCACGAGTGCGTCTTTGGCTGAGAAGAATTTTGTGGTTGAAAAGACGATGCGGCCGGTTGGGCGTTTGCCGCGTCCTGCGTCCCAATCCGCAAACCAGTCCGGCAACCGTTTCATTCCGAACCCTTTCCATTCACCCATGGCTTGAGGAATCCATTCGATGTCGTCGGGATACATCCGTTCGTCGCCGATCATGCGGTTGACCCAAAGATTGACCACTTCGATCTCCAGCGCGTTCTCGCCGGTTCTTACGGCTTCCGTGATGTCCACGCGGGACGGCGTTTTCCAAAGGATACCGAGATTCGTGCCGTTCACTTTGACTTCCGCGACTTCGCGCACCTCGCCAAGATCGAGGAAGATTTGCGGTTTGCGGTTTGCGATTTGAAATCGGCACAAGTAGGTTGCCGCGCCGGAATAATAGCGAATGCCGGGATCATCGTGCTTGCTCCAATCTTGGAGCTTTTCAAACGTCACAGGTTCCGACGAGCCGCCTCGTTTCGGATCGAACCTAACCTGCCACGGGCCGGTGACTTCTTGCACTGGCTTGAGTTCCAGCCAGTCTTTACCGCGCATCACCTGTTCGCTGGCAGGCTTGCGAAACACGACGAACATCGCGTCGTGCGGATCGAATCGCAGCGGCAAGGTCGTGCGACCGTTCTTGATTTCATAAGCGCCAGCCGGCTCGATGCGGCCGGTGTCGGGATGCCAAAGCTCCGGCAATCGCCCATCCACGCGGAAGGTGCAAGCCGCTTCCACCGCAACGGCGCGACGATTGGCGACAAAGTAAATGTCGGCATCGGCCGTTCGGCGGTGGTAATACTCGATGAGGGCATCGGAATTGGCAGATGTGAATGAGAAATCCTCTACAAGTCCGAGATCGGAAATCGCCCTCTTGAGCGCATTCGCCGGATAAACCCGGCCGATCTTGCCGTCCCAGATTTCATCAGCAAGGTGTTTCACCTCGGCATCGCACGCCGGGTAGTTTTGCAAACTTGGCGATGCGGTCGGGCGATTGCCGACGACGGTCGCGCCGTCGCGGACGAGGTCGCGGATTTTACGGAGCACTTCGGGCCGCATGGCCTCGACTTTCGGGGGCACGTAGAGCAACGCGTAACTCATGCCGTCGGGGAGAACGATCCGCCCGTTCTTGACGGACATTCGCGTGAGGATGATCTCCGCGTTGCAAACGTCATAGTCAATGCCGGCGGGCAGGCTGTTCAGCTCTTTCACCGAGCCGGAGGGACCCGCCGCGGTGGGCACCGCTTCGCCAATGAAGCAGACGATATCCACCACGGGTAGCCCCTGACGAAGCAGGTATTGGCTGCGTGCAACATAAGCCGACCAGCCGCCGAGTTTTTCGAACCAAGTGTTGTTGCGCTGAAATTGCAGGCCCCAGCTCCATGTGAGACCGGGTTCGGCGCGTTGCCACGGCTGATGGAGAAAGACGTGCATCCAGTGGTTGTTGATACCGGTGCAGAAATTCGCATTCACAAGCTCGCGAATGCTGGCCGGGGTTTCAACAAAAATACCTGATGGGGGGTAGGCTGTAGCGGCCTCGCTGTGCACTACGACCTGCCCGTAGCCGTGTGCAGCCGAGGCGCAAAAC
>JAOACV010000734.1:269-1891 GCA_026417675.1 Verrucomicrobiia bacterium | reverse complement strand
GTTCCCTCTCGGTATTGCGTTCATGGAGCGCCTGCTGCAGGGCATCCTCGATTACGCGCGTGAGCACGGCGGCTGGGTCTTCACGCGGATGCCGGAGCGGCTGAATCCTTCGATTGACTGGCTCGCGCACTGGCAGGGAGACGGCGCGTTCGCGGTCATCACGACGGCGGCGGACGCGAAAGTGGCGCGGACGCTGCGGATGCCGGTGGTGAACCTGACCGCGTATCTGGCCGAGCCGGGCGTGCCGACGGTGATGGTGGACCATGAGGCAACCGGAAAGCTCGCGGCGCGACACTTGATTGAGCGGCGATTTCAGCGGTTCGGCTACTACGGCACGCGGGGTGTCCGTTACAGTGAGTTGCGGCGCGCAGGTTTCGCCGCCGCCGTGGCGAAAGCCGGCGGCCGGTGCAGCGTGCTCGAAGTTCCCGCCACGCTCTCCGTGCGACAGCGATGGAACCGGCAGGAGGAGGATCTGGCGCGCTGGCTGCGGATGTTGCAGCCGCCTGTCGGTGTGATGGCCAGCACCGATTTGCGCGCGTCCATGATCGCGGACGCTTGCGCGCGGCTCGGCCTGCGAGTGCCGGAGGACGTGGCGGTCATCGGCGTGGACAACGATCCGGTCGTTTGCGAGTTCAGCCATCCACCGCTCTCCAGCGTCTCGCGCAACGATGTCGAGGTTGGCCGGCGCGCGGCGGCACTGCTGGATCGTCTGATGCGCGGCGCATCGCCACCGAAGCAGCCGATCCTCATCGCGCCCGACGGCGTAGTGGCGCGCCGCTCAACGCAGACGCTGGCGATCGAAGACCCGCACGTGGCCGCGGCGGTGCGCCACATCCGCGAGCACCTGCACGAACCGTTCGGTGTCGAGCGCATCCTCGACTTGTCGCCGGTCTCACGCCGGCGGCTGGAGCATCGTTTTCGACAGAGCCTCGGCTGCACACCGTATGCGTTCATCACACGGTTGCGGGTCGAGCGGGCGAAGGAACTGCTGGCCACGCCGGAGAAGCGGACGTTGACCGAGATCGCGACCGCGTGCGGCTTCAGCGAACCACGTCGCTTCCGTCTGGTCTTCCAACGGCTGACCGGCGCCACACCGGCGGAGTATCGGCGAACGACCGCTGGCGATGCTCGCTAGCGTTGTTCAACGCCACACACTTGGACATCCTTTCGCCTTTCGGCGGGCGTCACTTTCAGATCCATCACCTTCCCGTCGCGAACGCGGCCTTCGACCGCCGTGCGGCGCGGGGCGTGGAGCTTGAAGTGGAGGTTCCAGTCCTTCGGCCACGCTGGCAGGACGTAAATCTTGTCGCCGTCGGCGTTCAGGATCATGTGCTGGAGTGTGAGGAGGATGTTGCCCCCGTGGTCCTGGTCGGGCAGCCAGTCGAAGTTCGGCCCCCACATCGCCGGGAAGCGGAAGTTGCGATGCGAGTTGCGGACCTTGTGGAGGATTTGCTTCTTCGCCTCGTCGGTCATGCCGAGCAGCGCGGCACACTGGCCGTCATAGCACCAGCCGGTCATGATCTTCGCGCCCAGGACATGGCTCGAGTTCACCTGGCCCTGAAGGTCCATCTCCAGGCAGCCGTTTATGGCCACGACGCCGAACCTCTGGATCAGCTCCGGCG
>JAOACV010000734.1:0-259 GCA_026417675.1 Verrucomicrobiia bacterium | reverse complement strand
GCGTAAAGCTCCGGGTTCTCAACGTTGCTGCGCTTCGGATCGAACTTCTCGGCCGGCGGGATGAAACTCTTGCCGTCCTCGGTGCGCACTGGCACGGGCGGCGCGGCGGCTTTCATCTTCGCCCAGAACTCGCGGTCGCCGGCGGGCACAGCGTCTTTTGGCAGCGCGAGCAGCCGGTCGAGCACGGCCTGCAGGCCTGCGACGGTCGGCGTGTCGTTGACCACATCGAACCAGTAGGTCTCCACCGCCTGCGTCGGGC
>JAOACV010000733.1 GCA_026417675.1 Verrucomicrobiia bacterium | reverse complement strand
CACCAAACCGATCCTGCGGAAGACAAGAACCTCGCGCTTGACCCCGCTCACCACGACACAGTGCGGGCATTGCGGAGAGCGCTCGACGCTGGTTGGAAGCATGCCCGCCCGTAACACATTCTAACCATGATCACAATGACCAGACGATTCCTGTGGGCGCTCCTCACGTGTGCCGCCGGTTCTGTTTTACAACTCAATGCTGCGGACGACTTGGCGAAAGCGTTCGCCGCGCCGCCCGACGAGGCGCGGCCGTTGACGTGGTGGCACTGGCTTGACGGCAACATCACCAAGGAAGGCATCACCGCCGACTGGGAGGCGATCAAGCGAGCGGGCCTCGGAGGGGCGTATCTGTTCAACTGCGGCGTCGGGATGCCGAAGGGCAACGTGAAGTTTATGCATCCGGAGTGGCTCGCGATGGTGGACCACACCATCCGGGAGGCGCAGCGGCTTGGGCTGAAGTTCGGCGTCCACAACTGCGACGGGTTCTCGCAGAGCGGCGGGCCGTGGATCACGCCGGAAACCTCGATGAAGGAGCTGACGTGGACGGCGACGGACACGCAGGGGCCGGCGGCGTTCGACGTGGCGCTGGAGAAGCCGCGCACGAAGGAGGATTTCTACCGCGACATCGCCGTCGTCGCGTTTCCGTTGCCACAGGGCGGGCGGCTGACCGGCGCGACGCTGCGGGGCACGATCAAGCCGGCGGACCTCGCCAAGCTCGCCGATGGCAAGCCGCAGACGAAGGCGGAGTTTCCCGCGTCGGCCACCGGCCACACCATCGAGTTTGTGTTCGCCGAGCCGCGCACGGTGCGCTCGGTCGTCTGCCGCAACACCGCGCCGCACAGGTGGGAGGAGGATTTTCCGATCACGCTGGAGGTTTCGTCGGACGGCAGGAATTTCCGCCGCGTCGGCGCGTTCACGGCGAACTGGGACATGCAGCACGGCGGCGCGATCACGGCGGCGTGCGAGGAGGCGGCCGGGAAGGTGTTCCGGCTTGCGTTCAAGAACCCGTGGCCGGCGAGTTTCGGCGAAATCGAGCTGACCGAGACGGCGCGCGTGCATTTCGCGGAGGCGAAGGCCGGTCTCCTGCGCAGCCGCGGCCACGGCGCGGAGCGGCGGCATCACGACGCGTATCCGGGGCCGGATCGTGGACGCGCGCTGGCGGCGGAGTTGATCGTGCCACGCGGCGCGGTGAAGAACCTCACGGCGCGGATGGCGGCGGACGGAAGGCTCAAGTGGAACGTGCCGCCGGGCAAGTGGCGGATTATCCGGCTGGGTTACACGAGCAACGGCCACTATGTCTCGCCGGCCACGCCGGAGGGACGCGGGTTGGAGTGCGACAAGCTGGACGCGCAGGTGGTGCGGTTCCATCTCGATCAATACGTCGGCAAACTGCTCCAGCGCGCCGGGCCGGCGGCGGGCAGGACGTTCGCGGCGATGGAGGTGGACAGTTGGGAGTGCGGCATCCAAAACTGGACGGCCGGCTTCGAGCGGCGTTTCCGCGAGCGGCTCGGCTACGATTTGCTGGCGTTCATGCCGGCATTGCTCGAAGGCTGGATTGTGGACAACGCCGACGTGACCGAGCGCGCGCTATGGGATTGGCGGCGGTTCCTCGCCGACCAGTTCGCCGAAAACTACTTCAGCGTTGTCGCGAAGTGGGCGGCAGAGAAAGGTCTGACCTACGTGGGCGAGTCCACAGGCCGGCAGGCGTATCTCTACGATGTCGGTTGGATGCGCCACAGTGCCGTCACGATGGGCGAGTTCTGGATAGGCGGTGGGGCGCGTGAAACCGCTAAGCTGGCGGCGTCCTCTGCGCACATCTACGGCAGAAAGGTTGTGGGCGCAGAGGCGTTTACCGCTACCCCAGAGATGGGCAGATGGCTGAACGACCCCTATTC
>JAOACV010000732.1 GCA_026417675.1 Verrucomicrobiia bacterium | reverse complement strand
CCCAACGCCGATGCGCGGACGACCCACGGAAATCCCGCCAGTGTGGCTACAAGCCGCCGCCGCGACCACATTCCATCGTTGCCGCTTCGTCGCCTCACGATGTCCTTTTCACCTCATTTGCGCGCGCGCGCAGGAAGGCCGCGCTGCGCCGGATGCCGTCGGGCGGGCAGCGGTCGGGGTTGAGTTCGAGACAGAGCGCGCCGCGATAGCCAATCGCATTCAGGTTCCTGAGCACATCGTCAAAGTCAATCCGCCCCGTGCCGACCTCGATGTGATCGTCTTTGCCGTCGTAGTCGTGAACGTGCAGATGGAACAGGACCTCGTCGAGGAACTTCACGAGCGCGCCAATGGTTCCGTAGGGACGATAGCCCGCGCCGTCGCGGTGATACATGTGGCCGATGTCCAGCGTCGCGCCGATGCGCGGCCGGCGCGGCTGCCGCAACCACTCGAAGCCGCTGTTGAACTCCAGCCCGATGCGAACGCCGGCCTGGGTTGCGGCCGCATCGAGCCGGTCCAACGCCTTCTGCCAGAGTGTGTCGGACGACCCCTTGCGCGGCGCTTCGACATGCACGGTCACGATGGAAGCGCCCACAGCCCCGGCAACCGCCGGGACTTCCCCCAGCCGCCGCAGCACCGGCTCAGGCGTCTCCGTCCGCAGCACCGCGTCGAACGGGGCGTGAATCTCATAACCGACAAACCGCGAAAGCAGCCGCTTGATACGCCGCCGTTGGTTCGCATCGGCGGTGGCAGGCTCGATGCCCTGCCATTTGCCAGGCACGCCGGCGGACGAGTGGAACGAGATGGACTCAAAACCGGCCTGTGCGACCCACTCGACTTGCTTGTCAAAGTCCAGAATGTCGCCGATGCGCCAGATCATGAAACCGATCTTCAATCCGCCCGACGGTTCCTTCTCTGCCGATGCCAAACGCCGCGACAGGACGCCTGCCGCCGTCGCCGACGCCACGGTTAAAAACTGTCGTCGCGAAATCATACACACGTCTTTGCTGTGGCCTTGAGATGCTTGCCGAAAAAGCCGATGACCAGCGGGCGCAGGTTGCGCTGCTTCGGCTGGAGATGAAAACCATGGGTCGCGTCGGGAATGATGACCAACTCGGTCACGACGCCGGCTTTCTTCAGTGCTGCGGCAAGTTTCTCGGCTTGTTCGACGGGAACCGTTTCGTCGTTGGTGCCGTGGAGGATCAGGATTGGCGGGTCGTTCTTGTCGGCGTGCGTGACGGGCGAGGCTTGTTGGTAGAGGTCGAGCCGCTCGGAGTGTTTCGCCGGCAGATACAGGTCGCCTTTCTCCCCCCGATCGGGGCCGAGGTAGGCAATGTCTTTCTCGATGCGAACGCCTTCATCCGCCAGCGTGGCGCAGAATGCCAGGCCAAGTAAGGCAAGAACGAAGCCGAAGGATGCCTTCACGCCCGACTTCTTACCCCCAGCCGGCGGCGGGCGCCAGTCGGATTTCACCCGGTCCGCGTGTTGTTGACGCGGCGCGGCGCGGTTGTTATACGGGCGCAGATCGAGCAGAGGAAATATGCGCGAACGATTGAGTGGATGTTGGGCCGCTCTGTGCATGGCCGCCGCCGCAACGGCCGCAACGGCTGTCGAGAAACCGGCAGGCGGGCCAACCATCGCCACGCTCCACGGACCGCCGCCACCGCTCGCTTATGACGCTTCGGCTTGGGAAGTGACTCCGTTTGTGCCGCGCGGGCTGCGCGTGTGGGAGCGGGGGGACATCGAAAAGAAATTGCGGACGCGCGTCAGCGCCGAGAAATGCCGGCGGGAACTAAACGTTTACTACTATCGGATCGGCCACACCCTTGCGTATCCGCTGCCGCTGGCGAGTTCCCCGCGCGCCTGTCTCTTATACACATCT
>JAOACV010000731.1 GCA_026417675.1 Verrucomicrobiia bacterium | reverse complement strand
GGTGCGGCCACACTGCAGGTCAACAGCAGCCATCACCAAGCGGTCAAAGTCTGTGCGCCGACGCTTCGCGTGTCGGCGCGTTCAACGCGCGACGGTGTCATCGAAGCCATCGAGGCCGACGGCCCCCAATGGGTGATCGGCGTGCAGTGGCACCCGGAGCGGATTCACGACCGGCTGCCGCACGCCGCCGCCTTGTTCCGGGCACTGGTGGAAGCGGCGCGGTGAAGCGCAGGACCTGGCTGTTGCCAGATCGTGTTGCCAGCCCTTCCGAAGGCATCGTGTTCAGAGAACACGATCCACCCGGCGCGCGCTCAAGAACGGGTTTCGCGGACGCGATAGAGTTTACCGAACGACCGAACCGCCGCGTTTGCCGCGGGGCTTGCCTCGCTCGCCGCGGGCGCCCCAGGCGGGCATTTCCTCGTCGAATTTCTTCTTCTGCTCGTCCGTCAGCACGGCGCGGATGCCGTCTCTTCGTTCCTTCAGCTTCTCCATCAACGTCTTCCTAACTTCCCGTTTCTTCTGCTCGTCAGTGCCTTCGCGCGCGGCCTTCATGTCCGCGGCGTGCTCCTTCATGAATTCACGGAACTTCGCCTTGCACGCCTCAATCTTGGTCTTCTGCTCCTCGGTGAGGTTGAGTTTGGCCAGGGTTTCATCAAGCTTGGCATCCATGGCGCCCACCCGACCCTCGCCGCGCTTGCCGCCGGCGGCCTTCTCGCCCGCCGTCGCAAACACCGGGGCCGCCACGCAAAGCGCGACGACCCATGCCACTGTCTTCAGAACCGATTGTTTCATCGAATGTCTCTCTCCTGTTTGGGGTTGTCTCTCGCCCGGCTTTCCAGCCGTTGCAGAAAGACAAACACTACAGCGGCGGCAAAGTTGCGCCGGCTTGCGCGTGGCTCTCCTTTGGTTGAATATCCAAGCGATGACACTCACCGACACGCGCGCCGCGCTAGCCCAATTGCGACTGCGCCCCAGCCGGGTGCTCGGCCAGAACTTTCTCGTGGATCAGAACATCGCCCGGCTCGTCGTCAAGGCGGCGGAACTGCGCGCAACCGACACCGTGCTGGAGATCGGGCCGGGACTCGGCGCGCTGACGGAGATGCTGTTGGAACGCGCCGGACGGGTCGTGGCAGTGGAGAAGGACACGCGGCTGGCGGCCTTCCTGCGCGAACGGTTCGGACACCGGGAGACGCTTCAACTGGTCCACGGCGACGCGCTCCACTTCGATTTCGCCGCGGCGATGCCGTCGTCGTTCAAGGTCGTGGCCAACCTGCCCTATGCGATCTCGACGCCGTTGCTGATGCGGATGGTGGAATCGCCGGCGCGGCCCCGGCGCATGGTGCTGACGGTTCAGCGCGAGGTGGCCGACCGGCTGACCGCCCAGCCGCGCACGAAGGACTACAGCGCGCTGACATTGTTCACGCAGCTTCATTACGAGGCGCGGCGCGAGCATCTGGTGTCGCGGTCCTGTTTTCTGCCGATGCCCACGGTGGGGTCGGCGGTGGTCGTGCTGCGGCTGGCGCCGCATCCATTGCTGGAGCCGGCACTGGAGTGCCCGTTCAAGCAGATGGTGCGGGCCGCCTTCCAGCACCGACGCAAGATGCTGCGCGGCGTGCTGCCGAAATCCGGGCTTGGCGGCTGGATGCAACCTGATAAACTTGAAGCCGCGCTGGAACGCCTGGGCACGCCGCGCACCGCGCGCGCCGAGGAGTTGAGCCTCGCACAATGGCTATTGCTGACACGAGAACTGGTCCTGCCGGCGACGGCGCGGCCGCCATCGAACTAGACGGCTTGGTCAAACGTTTCGGTTCGACCACGGCGGTCAATGGCCTCTCCTTCCGTGTCGAGCGCGGCGACCTCTTCGGCTTCATCGGCGCCAACGGCGCAGGCAAGACGACCACCC
>JAOACV010000730.1 GCA_026417675.1 Verrucomicrobiia bacterium | reverse complement strand
ATACAGACCGATGCCCTCGGCGCCGTGTTCTAGAGCCTTGTCCACCTCGTCTTCGAGTTCGACGTTCGCACCCAACCGGATGGTGCGTCCGTCGCGCGTGCAAGCCGTCTCGCGGCGCACCTGCAGCAGGCGCTCCTCGATGGTATGCCGCCGCCGTTCGATCTGGCCGTATTCGTAGAGCGTCTGCTCACTGGGATTGACGATGAGCAGGCCGCTGTAACCGTCCAGCAAAGCGTCCTCGCCGCTGGCGAGGTGGCCGATGACGTCGTGAAGCGCAACCACCGCGGGCAGATTTTGGGAACGGGCCAGAATGGCGGGATGCGAGGGGCGGCTGCCGACCTCGGGGGCGAAGCCGATCACCTTGCGCCGATCCATCAGCGCGGTTTCGGAGGGGGCAAGGTCGTGGGCAACAATGATGCGCGGACCGGAGAGGTGCAGCAGTTCGTCGTGGGGGTGGCCGGCCAGATTGCGCAGAATGCGCTGGGTAACATCGCGCACGTCGGCGACGCGCTCGCGCAGGTAGCCATCTTCGACGCGGGCCAGCGCTGCCATGTATTGTTCCATCACCTCATGGAGGACGTATTCAATGTTGAGCTTTTCGCTCTTCAGACGTTTGAACACCTGCTCGGTCAGCAGCGGGTCTTCCAACACCATCAGGTGAGCGTCGAAGATGCTGAGTTTGCCGTCGCCCAGTTCGTGCCCGAGCCGTTTGGGGATTTCGATGAGTTGCTGGCGGGTCTTGACAAGGGCTTGTTCGAGGCGGTTGAACTCGCCGGCCATCTCCTCGTCCGTGATGGGGCGCTTCTCGACGACAGGCTCCGACGGCGCATAGACATAAATCAAACCCTGGGCAACGCCCGGCGAAACCGGGATGCCGCGATAGGTGCGCTCGGTCTTGGTTTGTTGGCTGTCGCTCATTTTCTCTGACGCCACGGCCGGCCGGGTTCACCGAACCTCAGATTGCCGCCGGCGGGGATCAGTCTTCGTTGAATTTTGCCGCGAACAGCTTTAGAAGCTCATCCAGCGCCTCGGCCGCGTCGTCGCCTTCCGCGGTAATCTGTAACCTTGAACCCTTGCCCGCGGCAAGCATCATCAGCGCCATGATGGATTTGCCCGGCACGCGCTCGCCGTCCTTCTCGACGGTGATGTCGGAACGAAACCGGCCTGCCGTTTTCACAAACAGCGCCGCCGGTCGCGCGTGAATGCCCAGTTTGTTCGACACGGTCACTTCCCGGCAGACGGATCGAGGTTTGTCTTTCTCGGCACCAGGAGTCGCCTTCATTCTCCGGTCTCCCTGCGCATTCTGGAGATCAAACGTTCGTTGAATTCCTTGGCGGCATGGTGGCCCATTGCACGCAGCTTTTGGTCCAACGCGGCCACCTCCACCAGCCGCGCGATGTCGCGTCCGGGCCGGACGGGGATCTTCACGTGCGGCACGCGAATGCCGAGGATTTCGTAGTAATCCTGTTCCATGCCGATGCGTTCGACGGCTTCCTCCGAGTCGGAATTCTCCAGCGTCACTACCAGGTCAATCCGCTTCTCGTTCCGGATGGCCCCGACGCCAAAGACCGACGCGACGTTGATGATGCCCAAGCCCCGCACTTCCATGTGATAGCGGGTCTCGTCCGGGCTGGAGGCCATCAGTTCGCGGCCGTCCAGCACATAGACGCGGGTGACGTCGTCGCTGACCAGGCTGTAGCCGCGCTCCAACAGCGCCAGTGCGCATTCGCTCTTGCCGACGCCGCTGGCGCCTTTGATCAGGACGCCGATACCGAGGATGTCGAGCATCGTGCCGTGTTCGGTGACCTTCGGCGCAAAGTCTATGTCCAACAAGAGCGTGGCCATGTTGACGAAGCGCCCCGTGATCAGGCGGGAGCGGAACAACGGCACGTGGAGCCGTTCCGCCTC
>JAOACV010000072.1 GCA_026417675.1 Verrucomicrobiia bacterium | reverse complement strand
GCTACGGCCCGTGCGTGCTCGCCGGCGCGCTCGGCAGCGACGGCATTGTCCCGCCGGCGCCGGATGCGAAGAGCCAAGGCGATTTCTTCAAGGGCAAAACCACCCCGCCCGCGCCCGTGCTCGTCGCGCAGGGCCGCCCCGTCGCTGAATGGGTCGAAGCCGTCCCCGGCAAACCGCTGACCTTCCGCACCAAAGGCGTCGGCAAACCCGACGACGTGACACTGGTCGCATTCCACACACTGCCGCCGCAGCGGTATTCGATCTACTGGGACTTGTTTACTCCCGCCGGGTGGGAGAATCGCCGCGCCGCCCTTGAGGCGGAGCAGCGTCGCGAGCGCGAGCTGGCCGCGCGGACCGTGGATGTCGTGCATATCGGCGAGTTCGAGCCGGAGCGAGCGCACAACTTCAAGAGCGAGCGCAGCGATGCGGGCACATTTCGCGGCCGTCTCTGGCGTCACGCGCGGGAGGGCTGGTTCAGCTACGAAATGAAAGTTGCGCCCGACAAGCCGATGGCGATTGTTTGCACCTACTGGGGCAGCGACGGCGGCAATCGCGTGTTCGACATCTTGGTGGACGGCGAGAAGATCGCCACGCAGAAACTGGCGCAGAACAAACCCGGTGAGTTCTTCGAGGTGGAGTATCCGATTCCGGCGCAACTCACTGCGGGCAAACAGCGTGTGACGGTGAAGTTCCAGGCTCACCCACAGGCCATCGCCGGCGGTTTGTTCGGCTGCAGAACGCTCCGGGCGCCATAATCTGCAATCTGCGCCGCGCTCAGCCTCTCGCCGAAAATGGGTTGACCCATGGCCAACATGCCGACGCTGGCGCGTTGGGCTGCACGACCCGCGCTTTCCATCGCGTTCGCGCCCGCCCAGCGTGCGACGTTGACAACGGGAGCGGCCCTGTGGAGAGAATAAATCCTCTTGGCGCCATTGGAGATCAGCGAATCGTCATGACACTATGCACAACCCGTCGGAGATCAAGGTTCATCTCGCAATCCCTGTGTGCTGTCTTGGCCATTGTGGCGGCTGCTTTCGCATCGTCACCCGCAGACTGGCCGGGGGCGATGCGAACGGCGGCGCGTCTGGTCGGCGCGGCGGGAACAAACGCGCCGGCGGCGGCGACGGCTGCCTGGGTTGAACTGGAGAAGAAGTTCCCGGTGCCCTGCGACTGGATGCAACAGGACTTCAAGCCGCAGGCGTGGGAATGGCTGGCGCGGCCGGACCCAGCCGTGGTGCGGACGATGATCGAGAAGGCCGTCGGCGAATTGCGCGAGGCCGGCATTGCGGAGTGGAAGACGGCCCGGCCGCCGGAGAGTGCGGACGCGTGCGCCCTCTTGGCGTTCTATGCGCGAGCCTGCGAGGCGCGGCGCGCTCTGCGACTGCGCCCGCTCATGGCGAAGGCGCCGCGGATCGTCTTCGCCAAGCACTACAACATGGGCGGGTCGCATTATGCCTACACCGAGGGCCAGTCCGACGCGCAGGCGGAGCGGCATTTCACGCCCGGCGCCGCGCTGTGCCTGCTGGAAATGCGCGGCAGTCATGGCGATGTCACGACGCTGTTGGAAGATCCCCAGGGCGTCATTCGCAACCCGGATGTTTCCTACGACGGCCAACGCATCCTGTTCGCCTGGAAGAAATCGGCGTTAGAGGACGACTATCATCTTTACGAAATGGACCTCGCGAGCCGCCGCGTGCGCCAACTGACGTTCGGGCGGGGTGTCGCCGATTACGAAGGCGTGTATTTGCCGGACGGCGACATCCTCTTTAACTCGACCCGTTGCGTGCAGACGGTGGACTGCTTCTGGACGGAGGTGAGCAATCTCTATGCGTGCGACAAGGACGGCGGCCGTCTGCGGCGCCTGACATTCGACCAGGTCCACGACAATTTCCCGACCGTGACCGACGACGGGCGCGTGCTCTATACGCGTTGGGAATACAATGACCGCGGCCAGATTTACCCGCAGCCGCTCTATCAGATGAACCCCGACGGCACGGGCCAGCCGGAATTCTACGGCAACAACTCGTGGTTCCCAACGACCATCCTGCACGCGCGCGGCATTCCCGGGACGGTCAAGGCGATCGCCATCGCCACGGGTCATCACTCGCGCCAGGCCGGCAAGCTCATCCTGATTGACCCGGCGAGAGGCCGGCAGGAGGCCGACGGCGTGCAACTGGTCGCGCCCGTCCGCAAGACCGAGGCCGTCAGGGTGGACGCCTACGGCCAGGACGGCGAGTTGTTCCAATATCCGTATCCGTTGAGCGAGACGGAGTATCTGGTGACCTACCATCCGCTCGGCTGGGAGGCGCAGCGGCTCGAAGGCGGCAAGGCCAAGAAGCCGAGCCAAATCGGCAGCCTCACACCGCGGTTTGGCATCTACTTCATGACGATGGATGGCCGGCGCGAACTGCTCGCGTCGGACCCGGCGCTGCCCTGCAACCAGCCGGTGCCGCTCGCGCCGCGGCCTGCGCCGCGCAGGAGGCCGAGCCTTGTGGACTACGCGAAGACCGAGGGCACCTGTTACGTGCAGGATGTGCATGCCGGACCGGGAATCGCGGGCGTTCCGCGCGGCGTGGTCAAGACGCTGCGCGTGGTGACGCTCGACTTCCGCGCGGCGGGCATTGGCATGAACACCAGTCACGGTCCGGGCGGCGCAGCGTTGTCGAGCACGCCCGTTTCGATCGGCAACGGCTGCTGGGACCCGAAGATCATTCTCGGCGACGCGACTGTTCGCGCCGACGGGTCGGCGTTCTTCACCGTGCCGGCGCGCACGCCGGTCTATTTCCAGTTGCTCGACGAGCGCGGCCGCATGGTGCAGACGATGCGGAGCTGGACGACGTTGCAGCCTGGCGAGAATCAATCCTGCGTCGGCTGTCACGAGCACAAGAACAGCGCGCCGCCCGCGAGTCGCAGAACGCTCGCGTTCAAAGCCGGCCCGGAGACGTTGCGGCCGTTCTACGGCCCCCCGCGCGGGTTCAGTTTCGCGAAGGAAATCCAGCCGATCCTCGACCGCCACTGCGTAAGGTGCCACGACGGAGGGACCCTCGACCTCACCGCCGCCGAGGTGCTGGACACGACCGCCAAGCGCCGATGGTCCAGGGCCTACGTGTCGCTCACCCACGCGATCCAGACGCCTCCGGGCGGTTTTCTGCCGGACCGTCGCGACCTGCGCGGCAACCCCGACCATCCGCTGGTCAACTGGGTCAGCGCGCAGTCCCCGCCGCCGATGCTGCCGCCGTATCCGGCCGGCTCCAACAGAAGCAAGCTGATAGAGATGCTCGACCGCGGCCACAACGACGTGAAGCTCAGCCGCGAGGCGATGGACAAGCTCGCCGCATGGATGGATCTCGGCGTTCCCTTCTGCGGGGACTACATCGAGGCCAACGCGTGGACGGAGGAGGAGAAGGCGAAATACCAACGATACTTTGAAAAGCGGAAACGATTGGAAGCCGAGGAACTGCAGACGCTGCGAGCCTTCCGCGAGGATGGCAATCGCTTCTACGCGACCCCAAAGAAACGACCCTGAGGCTGAAACCGATGTCGTTCGTTGCCGCTGGCGTGACGATGCCGGGAACATTGCAGTCTGCACCCGGCGCGCCCGCTGGAGAACGGGCAGCTACCCAAACGGACCGGCATTAACAACGAACCGCTGCGCGCGCCGATGGTCTGCGGGCGGCCCGGCTCCGAGTCGCCAGATTGATGTTGCATCCAGCGCCGAAGGCCGGCAGGTAAGACGGGTGTGGAGAGCGGCATGAAAGAGAAGCAAGGCAGCACGTTGTATGTGGCGCTGGTGTGCTTGGTGGCGACGCTGGGCGGGTTGTTGTTCGGCTACGACACCGGCGTGATCTCGGGCGCCATTGAGCCGCTGACGGCGCGGTTCAACCTGAGCGTTTTCATGAAAGGCTGGGCGTCGGGCTGCGTGCTCATCGGCTGCGCCACCGGCGTGCTGCTGGTGGGGCCGCTCTCCGACCGGTTCGGGCGCAAGCTCGCGATGTTTCTGGCGGCGTTCATGTTTCTCGCTTCCGCCATCGGCACGGCCGTGCCGCCGGACATCACAACGTTCATTGTCTTCCGGTTCCTCGGCGGCGTCGGCATCGGCATCGCCTCGATCTCGACACCGATGTATATCGCCGAGATCACCCCGGCGCGGATTCGCGGGCGGATGGTGGCCGTCAACCAGATCGCCATCGTCGGCGGCATCTCGGCCACCTCGTTCGTCAACTACTTCATCGCCCACTCCCAAGGCGACCCCGCGCAGGCGCAGGTGCAGGCGTGGCTGACCGAGTTCGGCTGGCGCTGGATGTTCGGATCGGGCATCGCGCCGTCGGTCGTGTTCGGGTTGCTGCTGTTTCTGATTCCCGAAAGCCCTCGCTGGCTGATTGAGATGCAGCGCGAAAACGCGGCGAAAGACATCCTGCGCCGCGTGGGCGGGGAGGCGTTTGCCGAGGCGGAGTTTCGGAACATCCGGGCCGCCATCGCGCAGGAGCGCGGCACATGGGGCGAACTCTTCTCCGAGAAACTGCGGTTGCCGCTCATCGTGGGCATCGTGCTGGCCATTCTCCAGCAGGTCACCGGCATCAACGTCTTCATGTATTTCGGCGCGACCATCTTCAAGACCATGAGCGCCTCCACCGGCGTGGACGCCGGGCTGTTGCAGCAGATTGTCATCAACGGCGCCGGCGTGCTGTTCACGCTTGTCGCCATCGCCACGGTGGACAAGTGGGGCCGCAAGCCGCTGATGATCGTCGGCGCCATCGGCATGGCCGTCAGCCTCGCGGCGATGGGCGCGATGGCCAAGTGGATGAGCGATCCCGACGCCGCCAGCGGCTGGATGCTCGCGTTCATCATCCTCTACATCGCCTGCTTCGGCCTGTCGGTCGGCCCGGTGACCTGGGTCATCCTTTCGGAGATCTTCCCGACCGCCGTGCGTGGTCGCGCGCTGGGTCTGGCGACGTTCTTCCTCTGGATGGCGGACTACGTCGTCACGCAGACCTTCCCGATGATGGACGCGAAGGACTCCTGGTTCGTGCGCGAGTTCAACCATGCCTTCCCGTTCTGGCTCTATGCCACCATGTGCGTCGTCGAGGTGTTCTTCATCCTGCGCTTCGTGCCCGAGACCAAAGGCAAAACCCTCGAAGAGATCGAGGCGATGTGGAAGAAAGGAAAGCCATGAACAGCAAGGCGATTCCTCGAACAGTCATCCAAAGAGCATGGCCGTTCCGAGATCACTCGCCCCATTCGGGTGGATCGCGTTCTCCGAACGCGATTCCTGCGCTTGCCACGGATCATCGCGTTCGGAGAACACGATCCAGCTCGGTTTTCGCAGCGCTCTTGCTGCAAGGCGTCGCGCTGATGGCCGCCTGTCTGGCGGTGTCGCCGGCGCAGACCGGGGGAAACGATGCCGCCGAGATTCTCAAGGCCAGTGGCGTCAAAGGCGGCATCGTCGTGCATCTCGGGTGCGGCGACGGGAGGCTGACCGCGGCGCTGCGCGTCAACGACCGCTACACCGTGCATGGTCTGGACACGGATGCCGTCCAAGTGCGCGCCGCGCGAGAATATATCCGGAGCCGGGGTTGCTACGGCCCGGTTTCGGTGGAGCAGTGGAGCGGCCCCACGCTGCCCTACGCGGACAACCTGGTCAACCTCATCGTGGTGAGTGGCGAGTGCGGGATGACGAGCGACGAGATGTTGCGCGTGCTCGCGCCGGAAGGTGTTGTTCTCGATGCCCGAGACTCGTCTCTCCTCACCCGGCGAAAGCCCCGCCCCGCAAACACGGACGCATGGACGCACTTCCTGCACGACGCGGGCAACAATGCCGTCGCGCGCGACGCGGTGGTCGGGCCTCCGCGGGCGCTGCAATGGGTCGCGCCGCCGCTGTGGCTGCGCAGTCACGAGACGCCGTCGGGCGTGCAGGCTCTGGTCACCGATGGGCGGCGCATCTTCTATTTCTTCGATGAAGGGTTAATCGGTATCACCGACCAGCGGCTGCCGGAGCGGTGGTCGCTGATTTGTCGCGATGCGTTCAACGGCCGGTTGTTGTGGAAACGGCCACTGGGCAAATGGGGCTGGCCCATGTGGGCGGCCGATCGCTTCGGCAGCAAGGATTGGACGACGATCACGGGCGGGCGCACGATCGTGCCGGACCAGAACCAGCGCCGGCTCGTGGCGGATGGCGACCGCCTTTACGCGACGCTGGCGTTTGACGCGCCGCTCTCGATTCTGGACGCCGCCACCGGCGAGACACTGGCCACTGTCGAGGACACCGCGCCGGCGCGGGAGATCATCTGCGCCGGCGGCGTCGTGGTCAGCTATTCGTCGCCAGCGTCGGCCGACGTGTCGGCTGACAAACCGCGCAAAGGCGGCAAGCGGGCCGCGCGCGCCCCCGATGTGCCGGGAACGCTGCGCGGCGTGGATGGCAGGACTGGGAAAGTGTTGTGGAAGGCGGACATCGGGCCGATGGTTCCGCTCTCGTTGGCGAGCGATCAAAGCCGCGTCATCTACCAGTCGAAAGGCCGGCTCGTTGCGCGGGACCTTCGCAGCGGCGACAAAAAGTGGGAGGCGGACCTGGACGGCATGAGTTTCAGGACGCTCGTGGCGCACGACGGATTTGTGGTGCTCATCGGCGGCAACACGCTGGCGGCGCACGACGCCGCGGACGGAAAGCAGTTGTGGCAGCGGGAGATTCCGCCCCGAAGCGGCTTCGAGACCCAGGATTTGTTCATTATCAACGGCGTCGTCTGGCCCGGACTGGTGACCGAGGGCGGCAAGGAAAGCAAGGACAAGCACGCCGACGCGCTGGCGGTCGGCTACGATTTGAAGACGGGCGAGGAGCGCCGACGCGTCTTCGTGAAAGACCTGCGCAGCCCGGAGCACCACCACCGCTGTTACCGCAACAAGGCCACCGAGCGGTTCATCATCACCTCGCTCGAAGGCGCGGAGTTTCTGGACTTGCAGGGCGACGGTCACTCGCAGGACAACTTCGTCCGCGGCGCCTGCAAATACGGCATGATGCCCGCCAACGGCCTGCTTTACGTTCCGCCCGACCAATGCTTCTGCCAACCCGGCGCCAAGCTGCTCGGCTTCGCCGCTTTGGCCGCGTCCGCTGCGGCCCAGCCGGCCGCCGATGAAGAACGACTGGAGCGCGGGCCGGCCTACGGCCAGATTGGGTATTTCACATCTCAGGTTTCGGATGCTGACGACTGGCCGACGTTCCGTCAAAACGCGGCGCGCCACGGTTCCACCACATGCGCCGTATCGGCGCAGGCCGCGCCCGCGTGGCGTGTGAAACTTGGCGGCCCCCTGACCGCGCCCGTCGCGGCGGCGGGCCGCGTGTATGTGGCGGCGCGCGACGCGCACACGGTGCATGCGCTCGATGCGAACTCCGGCAAGGCGGCGTGGACGTTTGTGGCGGGCGGCCGGATTGACTCGCCGCCGACGATCCATCAGGGCTTGGTGCTCTTTGGCAGCGCCGACGGGCGCGTGTATTGTCTGCGGGCGGAGGACGGCGCGCTGGTCTGGCGGTTCCTCGCCGCGCCGCGCGACCGTCGCGTGGGCTGCTTCGATCAAATCGAATCGGCGTGGCCGGTCCACGGCAGCGTGCTGGTGCAGGACGGTGTGGCGTATTTCACCGCAGGCCGCTCGACCTATCTTGACGGCGGCATTCGCGTTTACGCGCTCGACCCGGCGACGGGCAAGGTGCTTCGCCACAACACGCTCGTCGGCCCGTTCCCGGATCGCAAGACCTGGCGCGACGTGTCTTTCTACATCACTGGCGCCAATTCCGACGTGCTCGTCAGCGAAAAAGGGGCGATCTTCATGCGGCAGAAACGGCTGACGCCGGCGTTGGAGGAAGTGAAGCCGGCCATCCTGTCCAAGAAGGGCGAGGCGGACGCCGGGCTGCACGTCTTCTCGACCTCCAGCCTGCTGGACGACTCTTGGTATAACCGCGCGTTTTGGATGTATTCGAAGCGCTGGCCCGGCTTTCAACTGGCCAACCAGGCGCCCAAGAGCGGCCAGTTGCTCGTGGTGGATCGCGACACGACCTACGCCGTGCATCCGTTTTACCGGCGCAACGTGCACAGCCCCATGTTCTTCCCCAGCAAGGAGGGCTACCTGCTCTTCGCCGACAGGAACTCCACCGAGCCGCAGATTGTCGGCGAGGAGGGCGCGCGCCAGCCCGTGGCGTGGCTGCCGCAGTCCGATTACGAGCGCGGCGGCGGCCGCTCGGTTGAGATGCTCGGCAACCCGGCGTTCGGCCTCGACAAAATGATCGGTTACACGCGCGCCGACCCTCCGCTGTGGAAGCTTTGGCTGCCCGTCCGCATCCGCGCGATGGTCAAAGCGGGCGACACATTGTTCGTGGCTGGCCCGCCGGACGAGTTGGAC
>JAOACV010000729.1 GCA_026417675.1 Verrucomicrobiia bacterium | reverse complement strand
GCTTTGTGGTCCGTGATTTCACCCGCTGCGGTGTGCTTGCCCAGCGCGGCGAGAACGTGCGGATTGAGCAGCTCGTCGTCACCGGATCGGGGGGCGATGCCGTGGCGGCGTCGGCGGTCGCGGGGTTTGAGTTCGCTCACAACCTTGTGCGCCACTACGCCGGCGCGGGCTTGCGGCTGAACGCCGCGCGCGACGCGACGCTGACAGGCAACCTTTTCGACGTCGGCGGCGGACCAAGAATCGTGTGCGATGCCGCCTCGCTGGCGGGCCTCTGGTCGGATGCCAACGCGTTTCCGCCGGCAACCACGCGCGCGATTTTCGCGGTGGCAGCGGGACGAATCTGCGACTCCCTGGCAACGTGGCAGAAAACGACGGCGCTCGATCCGGCATCAATCGCCGCGCCCGCCGGCTTTCGCGACGGGGACGCCGAGCGCGGCGGTTTTGTCCTGCGGCCCGACTCGCCGCTGATTGGTCGCGGGCCGCATGCGTCGGTGATCGGTCCTTTTCTGCGGCTGGCCGTGAAGCGTCCGCTGCCCATCGAGGACATCACGGTTCATGACGTGACCGACACCACCGCCACGGTGGAATGGCGCACGCCGACACAGGTCGCGGAAACGACGCTGGAATGGGGCGAGAACCCGCAGTGCGCGCGGCAAACGCCCTCGCCGCGCGAAAGTTTTCACACGGTGAGCCTCGCTGGCCTCAAGCCGGGCGCGAAGTATTACTACCGCGTGACAGCGCCCAAACCGGACGAGGAACTGGTGTTCGCGCCGTATGCGCTTGAGAAACCCGCGGCGACATCGGCCCGAACCGAACCGCGCGTGTTTCAGACCCTGGCTGCGCGCCCGCGCCCGCGCACATGGCACGTGGCCGCCACAGGCGATGATCGCCGCAGCGGGCTGTCGGCAGCCGAAGCCTGGCGGACCATCAGCCGCGCGGCCGATGCGGCGCGCGCCGGCGACACCGTGCTCATCCACGGCGGCACCTACGAGGAAACGGTCGTGGTTCGCAGTTCGGGTGACGAGGGCGCGCCGATCACATTCCGCGCCGCGCCCGGCGAGACGGTTTGGATGGACGGCAGCGGACGGCTTCGCGCGACGGCGTTCCGGCTGGCGGCCAAACATCACGTCCATCTCGACGGTCTCCGTTTCCGCCACTTTCGCTACGCGCCGATCGCCGGCCCCATCATTCACATCACCGGTGGCTCGCACGTGGTGATCCGGCGTTGTTTCCACGACGGGCGCGAGGCAACTGGCTACGTCGGCCATTTCATCGGAGCGACTGGCACGGACCATCTGCTGGTCGAGAACTGCGTCATGATCAACGGCATGGGCGAAGGGCTGTCGCTGAGCAAATGTCCCAACGCCACCGCGCGGCATTGCGTGTTCTACAACAATTTCGTCCGCGCGCTCACGGCGTGGCAATTCGACGACAAGCTGCTGGTGACGCTTTCCCACAACCTTTTCTGCGACCCCATCCCTGAGAAGACCCACAACGCCTTCATCCGCCTCTCGCATCTGGGCAGCCTGCGGTCCGACCACAACGGTTACTTCGCGCGAAAGGGACAAACCGAGCGGCGCGTGGTGGAGGCGGCCAACATCGGCGGCAAGGCCGTCGGTTACCAAGGGGCGGGCGCCTATTATGGCGAGAACCTTCTGTTGACCGACGTGCAAAAACTGGCCGGTCAGGAACAAGGCTCCATCTTTGGCAATCCCGGCATCCGCGTCGTCAAAGAATTGCTTCCCTCCGGCGCTCGCGAGGCCGAATGGCGGAAAGTGGAGTTGCACTGGGGCGGCATGGCTTTTCGTCCGCTGGACTTCGCCGACTTCTTTGCCGATCCCGCCGGCCCGTTTGCGCGCGCCGCGGACGGAAAACCGATCGGACTGGACCCGGCAGCGTTCAGGTAGG
>JAOACV010000728.1 GCA_026417675.1 Verrucomicrobiia bacterium | reverse complement strand
CGACACGATGCCGCGCCGCATCAGGTCCACAATGATGGGGCTGAGGCCGCACTTGACCGGATGTGCTCCCATACAAAGCAGCACCGGCTTTTTCCTCTGGACCGCCATGACCAAGTCGCTGACCAAGGCGCGAAAATCCGCGCCGGCCAGAATGGCTGGCAACGAACCGAGGAAGTCCTTGAACAGCCCTCCCCCACCCCATACGCGCGCAAAATCGTCGGCCCGCACCTTGTTGGGCCGTTCGCGTAACGGGTAGGTTTTGATGCGACTCCAATCTAGCGGCGGAAAATCCACGCGCCGAGCGTAGCCGAACGCAGCCGCCGCCGTCAATCAAACTGCGTCGCAAGCGCCGCGCTTCGCGTCAGTGATGATGTCCGTGACGCGCAGGGAAAGGCCCGTGCACGCCCCACCGTTGCTCGTAGAAGTAGGCGGCGGCCAGCACGAGCAAGCACGCTAGAACCAGCCACAGAAACGGCACCAACACCTTTTTCATCGCAACAGCCGTATATTCAACCAGAGACGCTGCAAACGCCACGAATTTTTGCTGCGCCCGGACGGACGCGGTCCCGGCAGTTGACATTGCGGCGCCGACGTTCCTACAGTCGCGGGTGCTCTGCGATTATCACAGCCACACCCGATTCAGCGACGGCCGCGGTGAACCGCGCGACTTTGCGCGAGCCGCCCTGGCAGCGGGGTTTGCGGAGATTGCCTGCACCGACCACGCGCCGTTCCCGGAGGTGCGCAGCAACTGGCACATGAAGCTGGAGGACTTGCCCCGCTACGTCGAATCGGTCGAGCAGGCGCGGCGGGAGGCGGTCGGGGTAAAGATCCTGCTTGGGTTGGAACTGGACTACATCCCGGAATTGCAGGCTCATTTCCGAGCGATCCAACAACGCTACGATTGGGACTTTTTGCTCGGCAGCGTCCACTATGTCGGCGACTGGAATATTGACAATCCTGACTTCATCGAGCAGTGGCGCGCGTGCGACGTGGACGCGGTGTGGGAGACGTATTTCAAGCTGCAAACCGACGCGGTGCGGACGGGTCTCTATGACGCGATGGCGCATCCCGATCTGGCGAAGAAGTTCGACTACCACCCGAAGCGCGATCCGCGCCCGTGGTATGAACGATTCTTGCGCGCTTGCGCCGAGACTGGCGTGGCCATCGAGATCAGCACCGCTGGTTTGCGCCGACCATGCAGGGAGGTTTATCCGTCCTTGGACATGCTGAAGCTGGCGCGCCTTCTTGGCGTGGCCATTACGTTTGGAAGCGACGCGCATCTGACACAGGACATCGGCCGCGATTTCAACAAGGCGTTTGCGCTGGCGCGCGAGGCGGGATACACACAGTTCGCAAGGTTCGAAAAACGGAGGCGGTCGTTTGCGCCCATTCCGTGAGACGCGCGCGTGGCCGGTGTCGAGCGAATGGTCGCCTCCGTTCCGCCAACAGCCTTGGAGGCCCGATTGATATATCCTACCGGCTGATCCCGCGCTCGCTCTTCTCCACGAACGCCACCAAGTGATCCAGTTCGGGCGAGCGAGGCAACTCGGTTTTAATCCGGGCCAGCGCGTTGCTGACAGTCAGGTCGGAGCGGAAGAGCAGCTTGAAGGCTTTGCGAATGGTCTCGTGCACCTCGGCGCTGACGCCGCGGCGGTCGAGACCGACCTTGTTGATGGCGCGCACGACGGCCGGGTTGCCATCGGCCATCATGAACGGCGGGATGTCCTGCACGACCTTCGCGCAGCCGCCGATGATGGCCATTCGGCCGATGCGACAGAACTGATGGACAATGGCAAAACCGCCGAGGATCGCCCAGTCCTGGACCTCGACATGCCCACCGAGCGAGGCCGCATTAGCCAGGATCACCTGGTTGCCGATCCGGCAATCATGGGCGACATGGGTATAGGC
>JAOACV010000727.1 GCA_026417675.1 Verrucomicrobiia bacterium | reverse complement strand
GCCAGTTCGCGGCGGTGTGTTACCCGCACCATGAAAAGGGCTATCGCCATCTGGCCTATCCAGCGCGCCACAGCAAGATCGCTTCCCACGCGACCCTGGTCTGGAGCCTCGACCTGCCGTCCACCAGTGACCCAAACCGCTGGCTGCATCAACTCTTCACCGAGCGTTACGCGAACGCGGCGCCGCCGGTGTCACGCACGCCGAACGTCGGCTACATGCCGGGCGCGACGCGGCTGAGGGACTGGCCGCAACTGCCGCCGCCGCGCCTGGTGGTGCGCCGTCCCAACGGCGACAAGTTCACCATGCCGGGCACGGTTGAGATCGGCGGCTGGAACTGGTATGCCGAATCGCCGGTCGAGGCGGCCTACGCACGCAACGACACCAAGGCGATTCAGGCGCTGAAGGAAGACCTGCATTACCTGGTCAGGCGCGCCCGCGCGTTCACCGTCGGCGGCGAGTCGTGCGTGTTCTGGGACAAGCCGATCGAGGGTCGCTGGAAGGATGAATGGGGCGGCGAGCCGGTGCGCACACTGCATAACGCCAACGGGTTCGCCGTGGGCATCGCGATGATTGACATCTGGCGGCACGAGCACGCCACCCATCCGCAGGAATCGGCGTCGCTGTTGCCCTACATAGACGGCATCTTCAACTGGGCCAGACACATGGTCTGGACGCGCAACGAGTTCTCCGACGTGCCCGCCAGCCCGTTCGCCATCGGCGCGACGCTGCCGGCGGTGTTCCTGCTGGACTACTACTTCACGTTCCGCCACAGGCCGGAGCGGGCCGAGCGGGCCAGGGCGGCGCTCGATCTCGCCGTGTCGCTCGCCTATCGCTATCTGGCGGCGTGGCCGAGCGACAACAACGTTTTCGACAACAAAGACCCCAGTTTCCTGATGGAGCCCAACAGCGGTGCGAACTGGGCTGGAGCGCCCTGCGCCAACGAGGTGGCGTGGTTCCTCGACGTGCTGGCGCAGGTCTATGTCCACAGCGGCGACGCCAAACTCGGCTACATGCTGCGCGGCGCGCTCGATCGTTCGCACCTGCTCTATCGCGACGAGGAGAAACCGGCGCTGGAGGACTACGACCGCAACGCGTTCACGGAAGGCTGGGGCGTCTATGGCGGCAGCGGCCCTGGCGAGGACCATCGGTATGACTACGGCTGGGCCAACGACCTCCTTTACGCGTGGCCGATCGGCAACGCCGCCGCGCGCGTCGTCTGCGGCGAGCGCGCCGTGCTGGCCTGCACGAAGACCGCCGAGCACTTCGACATCGAAGATTACCGCAGCGACGGCGCCGGGGCGGGCGGCGACTTTGCGTTCCGCATCGTCAGCGAGCGCAAGAAGCCGTTTGACATCGCGCTGAGTTATCCGCAGGTCAACCTCGCCGGCAAGCGCGTCCGGGTGGAGCGCGGCGGAAAGCGCTCCGACTGGACCGACGTGACCCGGCCGCCGCACGCGCCCGCGTCGCTCTACATTCGCGGCCTGTGCAACGGCGACATGGTGATCGTTGGCGACCCGCGGCTCGAGGCGCCCCCGCTGGAAATGGCGCGGTTGTTCGAAGCCGTCACGCCGCCGACGGCGAACGGCAAGAACGGCGGCCGGAGAGCCATCCGCGCGGCGGGCGGCGACGAAGGCAGCTTTGATCTCGTGCCGCTCGATTACGACACGGAGATCAAGGCGGACTGGGCCGATCTCGATTCGTGGGCCGGATGGGCGTCGGGGCTGCGATGGGCGTTCGGCGTGCCGTTTTGGCTGGGCGACCCGCGCGCGGCGGACTGCGAAGTTGCCCGCAGCGGGCCGATCAAATTCTCGCGGCCTATCGCCGGGCCGGCGACGTTGTTTTTCGTTTATGCGGCGACGGGAAAGGACGCGTGGTTCAGCCTTGCGCTGGACAACGGCACCACCAGCAT
>JAOACV010000726.1:1628-1911 GCA_026417675.1 Verrucomicrobiia bacterium | reverse complement strand
CCCTTAAGCTCTCTCGCCGTGCCGGCCGCGCATCTAGGGCGTGAAATCCTGGTTCTTTTTCAGCCGCGCGCAGAACGCCGCCAGCAGCCTGGCGGTGTTCTCCAAGTCGTCGAGCGAAAGCAATTCGTTGGGTGTGTGCATGTAACGCAGCGGCACCGACAACAGGCCCGTCGCCATGCCGGCGCGGGTCAGTTGCATCTGGTTCGCATCGGTCGGCGTGCCGCGGCCGGCGGGGGTGATCTGGTAGGGAATCTTCTCCTTCCTGGCTGTCTCCACCAGCAGG
>JAOACV010000726.1:0-1618 GCA_026417675.1 Verrucomicrobiia bacterium | reverse complement strand
GCCGACATCAATCGCAATGCCGACCTCCGCCTCGCTGGCGAACGCGCTGGTCTGCGCGCCGCGCGAGCCGATCTCCTCCTGCACCGTGGAGACGCCGATGATGGCGGCGTCGAACTTTTTGCCGTGGAGCAACCGCAGGGTCTCGGTGACAACCCACGTGCCCATCTTGTTGTCGAACGCCATCGAGACGACGCGGTCGTGGGCCAGTTCGGTGTAGGGCTGCACGAACACGCCCGCGTCGCCGAGCGCAACCATTTTCTCCGCGTCGCGTTTGCTGGTGGCGCCGATGTCAATGTAGAGGTCCTCCAGCTTCGGCACGCGTTTGCGGTCCTCATCGTCCATCAAATGGATCGCCTTGCGTCCGACCACGCCGGGCACCGCGCCCCGTTTCGCCATGATGACGACGCGGTGTGACGTGGCCACCACGGGATCCACGCCGCCGATCTTGTCCACGTAAAGGAATCCGTCCTCGGTGATGTAGCGGATGATGAACCCAATCTGGTCGCAGTGGCCCGCGAGCATGACGCGGGGCCGGCCGCCCGGATTGCGCAGGCCGATGACGTTGCCCATCACATCGGTCTTGACCTCGTCGCACCACGGCCGGATGCGTTCCCGGACGAGCTGCTGCACACGTTGCTCGTAACCGGACGGACTGGGCGTCTCGACGAGCGTTTTCAGAAAAGCTTTCGATTCAGGATTCATGGCGCGGGTTTCTTAACGAAGCCACGGCGCGATGGCCACACAAAAACGGCGCGGTTTCGCAGCCCGCCAGCGGCCCGCAAAAGGCAACAGCCGGCGGTTGCCCGCAGGTCATCTGGCGATACCGCTCAATCTGCGCTGCCGAGGCGGCGGCATTTATGGCGCGTCCTGGCTCCTCTGCTGTTCTTTCGCCCAAGAGTCCCGGAGCGTGATGGTGCGGTTGAAAACCAGGCTGCCGGGCTGGCTGTCGGGGTCGAGGGCGAAATAGCCGAGACGCTCGAATTGGTAGCGGTCCTCGAAACGCGCCTTGATCAGCGACGGCTCGAGTTTGGCGGTCACCACGTCGAGCGAGTGCGGGTTGATGTGGGCCTTGAAGTCGCCCTGCGCGTCCGGTTCGGGGACGTTGAAGAGCCGGTCGTAGAGCCGCACCTCGGCCTCAAAGGCATGCGCGGCGCTGACCCAGTGGATGGTGCCTTTGACCTTGCGGTGGGCGGTGGGGCCGCCCGCCTTGCTGCCCAGATCGGCAGTGCAGCGCAGCTCGGTGATGTTGCCGGCGGCGTCCTTGACGACCTCGTCGCACTTGATGATGTAGGCGTATTTGAGCCGCACTTCGCCGCCGGGATGGAGACGGAAGTATTTCGGCGGCGGCGTCTCCATGAAGTCGTCGCGCTCAATGTAGAGCACGCGGCCGAACGGCACATGGCGCGTGCCGGCGGCTGGGTCTTCGGGATTATTGACGGCATCGAGTTGCTCGCAATGGTCGGCGGCCAAGTTGGTGATGACGACCTTGAGGGGCCGCAGGACGGCCAGCCGGCGCAGGGCGTGGCGGTTGAGGTCTTCTCGGATGACGTTCTCCAGCACGGCGACGTCGGTGAGGCTGTCGCGCTTGGTGACGCCGATGTTGTAGGCGAACTGCCGC
>JAOACV010000725.1:1657-1914 GCA_026417675.1 Verrucomicrobiia bacterium | reverse complement strand
TGCAATACCAGAACAAGTTGTCGCTTTCGCCGGCGACCCAGGCGTGCTCGCGCAGCGGCGCGAAATGGAGCTGCGCGCCGCGCACACATTGCGCCCAGACCGGATCGGCGTAATCGCGCTGGAAATAACGGCCGAGACAGTAGAGCGAGACGGCCGACCATTGGCCGTGGCGCGAGCCGACCGCCGACGGCGGACGCGTGAGCGGGTAAACGCCCTCGTCCTTGCGATGCGTGAGCTGCCGCGCAAAGGCGTTGATC
>JAOACV010000725.1:0-1647 GCA_026417675.1 Verrucomicrobiia bacterium | reverse complement strand
CTTTCCTCGATGAGATCCCAGAACAGGATCATCAAGTGCGCGGTGTAGTGGTAAGGCCCGGCAAGAGGATCGTCCTTGTTCTCGATCATCTCGCCGTCAATCTCGGTGATCTCCTTGAACGCCTGCTTGTCAGGGAACGCGAGCCGCAGCGCCTCGCGGGCGTGGAACGGGTCGCCGGTCATGTAGTAGGCCGCCATCCGCTTGCTGATGCTGTTCCAGCCGAAGTAGCCGACGGAGCCGTAACCCTTCGACGCCTCCCATGTCTCCAACTCGCGCACGTTGCGCGGGACGACAATGCCGTCGCCCAGCTTGATCTCCATCAACCAGCCGACGGAGAGGGACGTGGAGCCTGGAGCGTTGGAGCGTCGAAGCGCAGCAATCAGCACATCCGTCGCCGCGTCCACGCCTTTCGCATCGCTGCCGCCGACGAGGATGACGTTGTGGCCGCCGCCGAAGGGATTGTGAATCGTCCGCACCTCGTGGCCGCCCGCGCCGGGATAACGCAGGTCGGTCAGCAGGAAGTAGCGGTTGTAGAGTTCGCTGATGGTGGCGTTGGTGGAGCGGTTGCCGAGCACAATGAGGCTGCCTTTGATCGGCACAGCAACCTCCGGCGCGTCGTCGTTGATGATCGGCACTGTGCAGCCGCTCAGTTTCTCGATGGCCGCCTGGAGCCGCGACGCTTGCGCTTTGTAGATGCCCGATGCCGGCGCGACGATCCGGACCGCCGGCTGGCCGTCGCGGACGATGTGCGTAGTCAGGTGCAAGTCCTTCAGTTTCGTGTATTGCGGCGGCACGGGCGGCGGCAACGGGGCCGGTGGTTGCACGTCTGCGATCAGCCGCACGCCGCCGATGAGCACCTTCGGCGTCGGTTCGCGCTGCGAGTAAAGGTAAATCTGCGCGGCCTTCGTGTCCGGGGGCGCCATGCCGCGGAGGGTGATCTCGTTGTAGCCGTCCGGGTTCTGCGGGACGAGATGCGTTTGTTCATACTTCTGCGACGGCAGGAATCGCAACTGGACGACCGCGTAACCCTTCGACGCGGCCGTGACCGCGCGCACCTTCACCCGCGCCTCGTAGCCGATGCCCGGCTTCGCAGGCACGATCTGTGTGACGCCCACTTCCGCTTCCGGGTCCCCGTCCTCGATAAACAGTCCGTTGCCGGTCACGATGACACGCTGATCCTTTCCCCCCGCCATAGAGCGACCAGCCGACGGGCGTGCCATTGGCCCCTATGCCCTCGGTGAAGGCGGGATTCTTCAGTGCAACCTCGGTCTCAACGGCCCATGCAATCGAGGCAAGAAGCATGATGGTAACGACGCCATTTAGTCTCATAGCTAACCGGCGGCAGGCTACGCCGCGGCGAGCTCCGGAACAACCACGAAACATCGGCAGAGAAGGCTTCTCAACCACCA
Source organism: Verrucomicrobiia bacterium (assembly GCA_026417675.1). GTDB lineage: Bacteria > Verrucomicrobiota > Verrucomicrobiia > CAIQCK01 > CAIQCK01 > JAOACV01. Next base: position 238 of record JAOACV010000725.1, on the reverse strand, counting down.
CGCCGCCCGCTACACTCCGCGCGTAGGAGAAGGAACAACCGTCGAACAACCAAGACACAAGATTGATTTCGCGTTGATTCACATGCGAGCGAACCATGCCTGTGGCCAACAAAGAAGCCAAAGCCAGAATCCGCATCAATGAGTTGCTCCAACGAGCAGGGTGGCGGTTCTTTGATGACGCCAACGGCCCAGCCAACATCCGGCTTGAAGCCAACGTGAAACTCGACGCGCTTGGTGA
>JAOACV010000724.1 GCA_026417675.1 Verrucomicrobiia bacterium | reverse complement strand
CGCCTGTATCTCCAGCTAAGTCCGACAGGCTCCTAGATCGCATACTTCGCGACGACCCAGTCGGGGATGGGCGTGGCGCGGGCGGTCTGGAGATTGATGAGCGTGTAGTGTAACCAGCCGTCGCAGGCGAGCTTGCCGTTGGTCTTGCGGAGGATCTCGAACCGGACCTTGACGCCGTCCTTGAGGATCTCCTCGATCCATGTGCGGACGATGAAGCGTTCGCCGAGGTTGAGCGGGCGTTTGAAGTCGAGATGGGCGGTGCGGACGACCCAGCCGAGGCCGAGTTTGATGAACTCCTCCATGGACATCTTGTAGCAGCGTTCCATCTGGTCGTAGCGGGCGGCGAGGACGTAGTTGAAGTAGCAACTGTTGTGGACATGCTGGTTCCTGTCCATGTCGTCGGGCCGAACCCGCGTCTCGGTCTCAAATCTCTGGTAGGCCATAGCAGGCGGATTGAACCGCGCGCCGCTGGGACGTTCAACCACGCTCCTTCGTTCGGAGAGGAGCCATCAAGCCGCAGGGACCGTAGTCGGTTGTTATGCCTTCCGGATCAACGACGCGGCGTAGTCGTAGTCGCCCACCGCGATGTGCCATAGCCCAACGCGTTCACACTTGCGGTTTGTCCACCGCGCGAGGCGCGCCGAAGCTCGTCCAATCTGGGCTTCGCGACGTGGATGACCTTGATTTCGTGCTCCGAAAAGGTTCTCAGCGCGGCAGCACACCGTGACGGCGGAACCAATCGCGGATCGCGCCGAAAACCTCCTCGCGCCTGGATTGGTCAATGGCGTGTCCCTCTCCTTCGAAAACGCGCCGTTCGTTCGGCACGCGGTTGCGGTCGAGAACCTCCTTCAACGACGCGGATTGTTCCGGGCGCACGACCGGGTCGCTGCCGCCGTGCAGGATGAGGAACGGCGCGCGGATTTTCGCCGCGACTTCAACCGAGGGCGCGGGAAAACCGGCGCGCGGCGCGACGCCGCTGCCGGTGATGGCGGCCGCCTTCAACAGGTCAGGCGCGGTTGCCGCCAGGCCGATGGTCACAAACCCGCCCATGCTGTGGCCGTAGGCCGCGATGCGTTTGCCATCCACGTAAGACAGCCCGCGCAAGAATTCCACGCAGGTCCGCGCGCGGCGGAGGTTCTCCTCGCTCGCGCCGTAGTCGGGCGGATGCGCGCCGCGGGCCGCTTTCCCGCCACCACCCTTCCCCGCAGCTCGGACATTGTGCGTGTAGTTCGGCGCGATACAGACGAGGCCCCACTTCACGAACTCGCACGCCTTGTTCAAACCGAAACTCTCTGCGCTGCCGCCGAGGCCGTGGCTGATGAGGATGGCGGGAAACGGGCCGTTGCCGTCGGGCTTGAGGAGGATGCCGGAGAACGGCCGGCCGCCAGCTTCGCAGGTCCATCGTTCGCCATCGAGTTTGAAACCTTTGACGGCCGATCCGGCCGCTGGGGTCGTGGTTGCTGGCGCGGCCGGCTGCGAAGGCGGGGCTTCGTCGAAATCCTCCTTCGTCAGCACGCCGTCGCGGTTGCGGTCGAGCCGGTCGAACAGCGGCGGCGGACCTTTGAAATGCTCGCGCGACACGCGCCCGTCGTCGGCGACGCCCTCGCGCGCGCGGACCTGCTCCCAAGTGAGTCGTGGCCCGCGTTGCACCTCTCCGACGCCGGTTTGTGGCAATTGCGGCATCGCGCTCGCGACGCTTTCCGTTTGCCTGGCTTCGGCGGACGGGGCGGCAGTGCCTTTGAGACGGCGGTCGAAGAAGCTGGCGACCATCTCATCAATCTCGCGTCCCCCGAAACCCTGGCCGTGGCCAGCGCCTCGGATGGTGTGGAAGTAAACGCTCACGCCGGCCTTTTTGAGCGCGTCGAACAACAACTGGCTTTGATGGATCGGCACGACTGGGTCTTTGTCGCCGTGGA
>JAOACV010000723.1 GCA_026417675.1 Verrucomicrobiia bacterium | reverse complement strand
TCGTGCGACGGCTGCGGGCGGTCGGCCACACGGCCTATTTCGCCGGCGGCTGCGTGCGCGACATGCTGCGCGGCGTGCGGCCGAACGACTACGACGTGGCCACCAGCGCCACGCCCGAACAGGTGCATTCGCTCTTCCCGCGGTCGTTCGAGGTGGGCGCGCGGTTCGGCGTGATGTTGGTGGTTACAGACACCGCGCAATACGAGGTGGCGACGTTTCGCAGCGATGACGCGTATGAAGACGGCCGGCGGCCCGTGTCGGTGACGTTCTCAACGCCCGAGGCTGACGCCCGGCGGCGCGACTTCACGGTCAACGGTTTGTTCTACGACCCCATTCGCGAGCGCGTGCTGGACTACGTGGGCGGCCGGGCCGACATCGAGCGGCGGCTGATCCGCTGCATCGGCGATCCGGCGGCGCGGTTTGGCGAGGACAAGCTGCGCCTGCTGCGGGCGGTGCGGTTTGCCAGCACGCTGGGTTACGAGATCGAACCGGCGACGTTCGCCGCCATCCGGCAATTCGCGCCGGACATCAAGGTGGTGAGCGCGGAGCGCATCCGGGACGAACTGATCAAGATTTTCACCGGGCCAAACGCGGGGCGCGGCCTGCGGCTGCTGGACGCGACCGGTTTGCTGGCGGTGGTGTTGCCGGAGGTCGCGGCGATGAAGGGCGTGGAGCAGCCGCCCGAGTTTCATCCGGAGGGCGATGTGTTTGCGCATACCTGCCGCATGATGGACGCATTGCGGGAGCCGTCGCTCACGCTGGCGTTCGGGACGCTGTTGCACGACGTGGGCAAGCCGCCGACGTTCCAACGCGCGCCGGACCGCATCCGATTCAACGAGCACGATGTCGTGGGCGCGCGCTTGACGGAGACGATCCTACGCCGGCTGCGGTTTCCGAACGACCTGATCGAGCGCGTGGCCGCCTGCGTGGAGAACCACATGCGGCTGCGCCACGCCATGCAGATGCGCAAGAGCAAGCTCAAGCGGCTCCTCGTTCGCCCGACGTTCCCGGACGAACTGGAGATGCACCGGCTCGACTGCATGGCCAGTCACGCGGACCTGACCAATTACGAGTTTCTGAAGAAGGCGCAGGCCGAGATACCACCAGAGGCGGCGGCGCCGAAGCCGTTGATCAACGGCAACGATTTGGCCGCGATGGGCATGGCGCCCGGTCCCGCGATGGGCAAACTGCTGCGCCAGGCGCGCGAACTGCAGTTGGATGAGAAACTGCGGAGCCGCGACGAGGCGCTCGCCTGGGCGCGCAAACGGCTGGCCGGCGGCGCCTGACACACTCCTACACAACGCTCAGGTCCACGAAGTAGGAACGGCAGGCGCGGTCTATCAGCTCCGGCTTTAACGCCGGCGGGACTTTCAAATAGTTGGCGATGTCCACGATCTGGTCCACCAGATCGCGCGGATGAACGGCGCGGAGGGGGCGGCGGGGCTTTTGATAATGCTCGCGGAGCAGGTAGTCGTAACCACCCTCGTCGAACGGCACATTGCGGGCACGGCAGACCTGCATGAAAATCTGCCGGAACTGCTGGGGCGTGGGGTCGCCGACGCGGATCTTGTGGCGGATGCGGCGGAGAAATGCCTCGTCCACCAGCTCCGTCGGGGCGATGTTGGTGGAGAAGACGATGAGCACGTCGAACGGGAACTCGACCTTCTTGCCGCGCAGCAGGGGCAGGAAATCCACCCGCTTCTCCAGCGGCACGATCCAGCGGTTGAGCAGGTCGCGCGGATGGACGCGCTGGCGGCCGAAGTCGTCAATGATGAACGTGCCGCCGTTGGCCTTCATTTGCAACGGCGCCTCGTAGGTCTTGGCGGCCTGGTCGTAGATCATTTCCAGCATGTCCATGGTTAGCTCGCCGCCGACGGAGATGGTGGGCCGGGCGCACAACACCCACCGCGGGTCCACGCTGCCC
>JAOACV010000722.1 GCA_026417675.1 Verrucomicrobiia bacterium | reverse complement strand
CTACGAAGTGACGCTTGATGTGTGGCCGGATGTCTATGCTTACGGCATTCTGCTCGTGCCAAGGGACCTCAGGCCCGGCGAGCGGCGGCCGGTGGTGGTTTGCCAACACGGGCTGGAAGGCCGGCCGCAGGATTGTGCGGACCCCAAGAAGGGGCATCGAGCCTACGCGCAGTTCGCCAACAAGCTGGCCGAGCGCGGTTTCATCACCTACGCGCCGCAGAATCCCTACATTGGCGGCGACAAGTTCCGCGTGTTGCAGCGCAAACTCAACCCGCTGGGCAAGACGCTCTTCTCCGTCATCGTGCGCCAACACGAGCGGACGCTGGATTGGCTCGCGTCACTGCCATTTGTGGACGGCGAGCGCATCGCGTTCTACGGCCTCAGCTACGGCGGCAAGACCGCGATGCGCGTGCCGGCGCTGTTGGAGAAGTATTGTTTGTCCATCTGCTCGGGCGACTACAATGAGTGGATCGTCAAGAACGCCTCGGTCAACTTCAAAGCCAGCTACATGTTCACCGGCGAGTATGAAATCTTTGAGTGGAACCTCGGCAACACGTTCAACTACGCCGAGATGTCCTGGCTGATCTGTCCGCGGCCGTTCATGGTCGAGCGCGGACATTTCGACGGCGTGGGGGTGGATGAGATGGTGGCCTACGAATACGCCAAGACCAAGCGCCGCTATGACCTCCTCGGCATCCCTGACCGCTGCGAGTTCGAATACTTCAACGGCCCGCACGAAATCCACGGCGTCGGCACGTTCGAGTTCCTGCACAAGCATTTGAAGTGGCGCAGGCAGTAAGCTTTTAGGCTTGCTGTCCGTCGAAAAGCGCCGATAATCCCACCGCCGTTCGAACAAGCCGTGAACAACGACGCGCTGGCAACACCGAGAGCAGAGCCCGAACGCGACGCGGGAAGAGTTGGCCACACCGGCCTGTTGCGGCCTGCTCTCAGTCTTGGCAGGCCACCCCCGCAGGTCTGCCACCAGGCCGCCAACCCGCGGCTCATCGCCGCTGGCTTGAGATCAGAATCCCTCTGGTTTTCTGACGGCCGGGGAGCATCCAGCGTCCTTGCAGGCTTCTGCTTTAGAGGAGACCGAAGATGAACCCACGCCTCTGCTCCATGCCACTCCGCCACCTGATCGCTGCCATCATGCTCAGCCTGTATGGCTGCGCGCCTGCACAAGCCGCGCCGCGGCCCTCGGCGCCAGACAGCAGGCTGGAAACGGTCGTTGTGAGCGCGGACCGCGCGCCCGTGAAAGCCGGCGGGGAGGTGATCGCCACGGTCGAGAAGGGGCGCCGGTTCGGCGTGATCGAGCGCCGGGGCGATCTCATCGAGATTCAGGTGTGTGTGGGCACCGAGCTGCGGCGGGGCACTTTGCAGGCCACTGACGTGCAGTGGCTGCGCGACGACGACATCGCGCTGGCTGAGGCATGGCTCCAGATGGGCCAAGAGCTTAATCCGCACATGGATGTTGCGGTTTACCGGGCCAAGCTCGACGGCCTGATTGAGCAAGCGGCGTCTGTTGCGGCGCGGGGCCACACGGCGCGGCAGCGGGCGCAGCTTATCGGCGAACAGCTTTTCGTGCGGGAGGGGTTCACATACAAGGGGGGCTTGAGCAGGCCCGATAGTCTGCTTGACCTCAAACAGGGCGATTGCTGGGCCTACTCGTTGCTGTATCTATGCATCGGCCAGAGGCTGAGAATGCCGCTTTGCCTGGTCACTGCTCCCGGACACGCGTTTGTTCGCTACGAAGACCGCCGCGAACGCTTCAACATCGAAATGACGGAAAACGGCAAGCTTTACGACGGTGAGGGTTATCTTCGGCAACGTTTGGGGGCGCACCGTTTCAGCCAGGTCGGTGGAGATCATCTCAAGAGCCTGCCGGTTCCGAGAGCGTTGGGCGTTCTGTTCAACAACTGGGGCGC
>JAOACV010000721.1 GCA_026417675.1 Verrucomicrobiia bacterium | reverse complement strand
GCCGCCAGCGGCTGGAGCATCTGGCCCAGCGACAAACGCGCGCGATCGGACGCTGGCGTCACGATCGGCAACAGGCGCTCAAGGAACTGTCCGGACGGCTCGCCCTGCTCGGCCCGCAGAACGTCCTGAACCGCGGCTACAGCGTTACAACGCGGGCAACAGACGGCAAGGTGATCACGGCGGCGGGGCAGGTGCGCAAAGGCGAGCGTTTGCGAACGCGCCTGCGCGAGGGCGAGATCGATTCGGACGTGGTGTGAACAATGACTGTTGAAGTCACTCATGCCATGCGACCCCGTGGGGCGGCTCTGGCGATTGTTTCCACTGCATTGGTGGCGACCAATTACGTGACGGCAAAGGTCGCCTTGAGCAGTCTGAACCTCGAAACTTTCTTCTTCTTGTGGTTCGCGGCGGCCAGCGTGCTTTCGGCAGGTCATCAACTTGCCAGCAAGCGGTCAGCGTTCTTCACCGAATGTGTTCAACACTGGCGGGCGCTCGTGCCGATGGCGGCCCTCGGCGCTGTGTCCAACGTGCTGTTCTTCGCTGGCATAGGAGTTCTGGACCCCGCCATTTCCGCAATTTGCTACCGGACGGAGCTGATTTTCTCGGTGTGGCTCGGCATCGTCACTCTCAAAGAACGCCTCAACCGGATGGAGTGGTGCGGGTTCGCACTCGTAGTGGCCGGCTTGGCCGTCATCTATTACCGAGCCGGAACTGCCCTTAGTATCGGAGCGATGGTGATGGTGGTCTCGGCATTCCTCGGCGTGATTTCCAACTGGCTGGCCAAGCGTGCCGATCCCGATGTGGATGTCGGCCTCATGGTCGCCGTGCGCTGTCTGGGGTCGCTGGTGTTCGCGGTTGTTTACGTGCTGGTCACGGGCCGATTCAACTCGAGCGTGCCGGCGCTGCCATTGACGATGGTTGCGATCGGCGCGATGATGGGGCCGTTCCTGAGCTTCATCTGCTACTTCGCCGCGCTGCGTTACATGGATTTCTCGAAAGTCTCGATCCTGCGCAACAGCGAACCAGTGTTCGCAGCCATCTATGGCGTGGTCTTTCTCGGCGCATTCCCCGGCGGGCGCCAACTGGCCGGTTGTGTGCTTGTGCTGGCCGGCGTCCTGCTGGTGGCATTGTTCAGGCCGGGGCCAGCCGAAGCAACAGGCTGGCGCGCGACACGGCATTCGTTTTCGTAAGAGAGTTGCTCAACCCCGCCCGCTTCGCAGTAAATACGCGCCGCGAGGCTATTCGCCGAGACAGACCAGTTCGCCGGTCTGGGTGGTGAGGAAAAGGCGCTGGTTGGCAATGGCGAGGCCGTCCCAGGCGGGCTGGGGAACGCGGGTTTGGTCGAGCACACGGCCGTTTTCTGTCGAGAGGCTCAACAACCGGCCGTCTTTGTGGACAACAAAGAGACGGCCGTCGCCGGCCAGAGCCAGAGCGTGGAGATCGTTGTAAAGCTGCGCGCCCTTGGGTTTGGGCTGCTTCGCCTCCCCGGCAGGCGTGAATGGGTCGAACTTCCACGTAGCCTTCTGTGCCAGATGATGGGTGCGGTAGGGCGCGCCGCCCAGGCGGGCGATGTTGGCGGCCGCCCAGCCGGTGATCCATTTGTCTATAAAAACTTCGCCTTGCTCGAGATTGAAGTCGCGGCGGAAAAGCTCGGTGGTGCCGTCCAGCGAACTGTAGAGGACGCGGTCGCGGAAAACACACAAGGGCCGGCGGCTGGGTTCGCCGGGGAATCGGTGTTGATGGCGCGGGCCGTAGGTCCACCAGCCGCGCGGCACGCAGACAGCCCCCCGGCCGGTGTTGATCGTGGCGAATGCGTTCCATTTGTCCACAGTAACTTCCTTTAAATCGCGGGAGAACTTCCATCGTGACAGGGTGATGTTGTCCTCCTCCTGATGGAGAATGTCGAACGGATCAAACTCCAGGCC
>JAOACV010000720.1 GCA_026417675.1 Verrucomicrobiia bacterium | reverse complement strand
GCTTGAACGCGACGCGCACGAGGATCGGCATGCCGTTGGAAATGCCGCCCTGCACGCCCCCGCTGCGGTTGGTTCGGGTGACGACGCGTCCGCCGCGCGCAACGAACGGGTCGTTGTGCTCGCTGCCGAGCATGCGCGCGCCGTCGAAGCCGCTGCCGATCTCGAAACCCTTGCTGGCGGGCAGCGACAAGAGCGCCTTCGCCAGGTCGGCTTCCAGTTTGTCAAACACCGGCTCGCCGAGTCCCGCCGGCACGCGCCGCGCGACGCACTCGACGATGCCGCCGACGCTGTCGCCGGCCTTGCGCACGCGCTCGATCAGGCGGATCATCCGTTCCGCCGCGGCGCGGTCGGGGCAGCGCACGATGTTGGACTCCACCTGCGCCGCCGTCACCCGGTCCGGGTTGACGGCCGCCGCGATGTCCTGGACCTGCTTGACGTAGGCGACGATCTCGACGCCGCAACGTTCGCGGAGAATCTTCTTCGCAATCGCGCCCGCCGCGACGCGGCTGACGGTTTCGCGCGCGCTGGCCCGCCCGCCGCCCTGCCAGTTGCGAATGCCGTATTTGGCCTGGTAGGTGAAATCAGCGTGGCTGGGCCGGAACTTCTCCCTGAACTCGGCGTAAGCTTCCGGCCGCGCGTCCTTGTTCCAAACCAGCATCGAGATCGGCGTGCCGAGCGTCTGGCCTTCGAAGACGCCGCTGAGAATATGGCAACGGTCTTCCTCCTGCCGCTGCGTCACAATCCGGCTCTGGCCGGGCCGGCGGCGGTCCAGTTCCGTCTGGATGTCGGCCTCACTGAGCTTCAGCCGGGGCGGACAACCATCCACGACCACGCCGACCGCGCCACCGTGGCTTTCGCCCCAGGTGGTGATGCGAAACAACTGACCGAACGTGTTGCCCATGACGCCGCGAGTCTAGCCGCGCGTCGCAACGACCGCAAGCGCGCGCAATTTCCCGCGTTGCTTCCGGGGACTCTCTGCGTGATAGTATGCCGGAACAGGCAAAGGAGACCCGGCCATGATAAAGAGCATTCTGTTGTGCACGGACGGTTCGGATTACGCCAACATCTCAGGCGATTACGCCATCTGGCTTGCGCAGAAACTCGGCGCGCGCATCGTCGCTCTGCACGTCACCGACATCCGCCTGTTGGAAGGGCCGCTGCTGGCCGACTTGTCGGGCGCGATCGGCGCGCAGCCGTATCAGGCGCTGCTGCCGCAATTGCAGGAGATGCAGAAACAGCGCGGCGGCGTCATCCTGGAGGCGGTGGCCGACCGATGCCGCAAGGCGGGCGTGCCCTGTTCGACCCTCTACCGCACCGGCGGGCTTGTGGAAACGATTTGTGACGAGGAAAAGCGCACCGAATTGGTGGTGCTCGGCCAGCGCGGCGAGCATGCCAAGTGGGTCGGCGAGTTCCTCGGATCCAGCGTTGAGCGCGTCGTGCGCGGCTCGATCAAACCCTGTCTTGTCACTCCCGGCGCGTTCCGCGAAATCCGCCACGTGCTGATGGCCTACGACGGCAGCGCGCAGTCCAGCAAGTCGCTGCAGGTTGCGTGCGATCTGTGCCAGGCGCTCAACCTCGCCCTGAGCATCATCACGGTCGTCGCCAAGACCTTGGAACCGGGCGTCAGCAACCCGCTGGACGACGCGGTGCGCATGGCCATGGACCACGGGCTTAAACCGAGCGCGGAAACGCTGGTCGGGCATGCCGAACAGCAAATCCTCGATTTCGCCAAACGCGCGCAGGCCGATCTGATCGTGATGGGCGCCTACGGCCACACGCGCATCCGCGAACTCATCCTCGGATCCACCACCAGCCACGTCGTCCGCAAGAGCGTCGTGCCCGTGTTGTTGACGAGGTGAAACGGGGTTCGCGGAACGCAAGGGTTTCGTCCAGGACAAAGAAGCTCGCATCGGCGTCCGCTTGCAGTC
>JAOACV010000071.1 GCA_026417675.1 Verrucomicrobiia bacterium | reverse complement strand
GCACGCCGCCTTGGTCGTCGCTTGAATTGGGCGGGGCCAACCGGTATGTTCGCGGCACTTTCTCATCAGCCAGACGCGGACCGAGAGGAATGCTCAGTGGTCAAGGGTTGATGATTCCTGACGAACAGTGGAGATTGGCAACCTTATGGAAAACGTCGTCGTTATCGGCACAGGCTGCGCGGGACTGACCGCGGCGCTTTACACGGCGCGCGCAAACCTTTCACCGTTGGTGCTTGCCGGCGCGATGCCGGGAGGGTTGCTAACCACCACGAGCATTGTCGAGAACTTTCCCGGTTTCCCGGAGGGCGTGGATGGCACGGAGTTGATGATGCGGATGCAGAAGCAGGCGGAGAAGTTTGGCGCGCGCATCGCATATGACGCCGTGGAAAAGGTGGATCTATCGCGGCAGCCATTCCGTCTCGTGGCGGGCGACAAGACGATCGAGACCCGGACGGTGATTGTCGCCACGGGCGCGGGCCATCGCCATCTCGGTTTGGAGAGCGAGCGGCTGCTGGAGAAGAAAGGCGTGACCTACTGCGCCACCTGCGACGGCGCGCTGCCGATGTTCCGCAACAAACCGCTCGTCGTCGTGGGCGGCGGCGACTCGGCGCTGGAGGAGGCCAACTACTTGACGCGGTTCGGTTCGCGCGTTTTTGTCGTCCATCGCCGCGACGCGCTGCGCGCCTCGAAGATCATGCAGGAACGCGCGTTCAAGAACCCGAAGATCGAATTTGTATGGAACTCCGTGGTCGCGGACGTTCTCGACGTGAAACAGGACCGCGTGACCGGCGTGGTGCTGAAGGACGTGAAAACCGGCCAAACGCGCCGGCTGGACTGCGCCGGCGTATTCGTCGCCATTGGCCACGCGCCCAACACGCAATTGTTCGTCAACCAACTGGAGATGGACCCAGACGGCTACATCATTTGCAAGAAGGGCACGCTTACCAGCGTAACCGGGGTCTTTGCCGCAGGCGACTGTGTGGACCGGAACTATCGCCAGGCCATTACCGCCGCCGGCTCCGGTTGCGCGGCGGCGATTGACTGCGAACGGTATCTGGCAAGCTTGGGGGCATAAACTGGCAACGAAGGTCCGGTGCGACGTCCCGTGAAGAAGCGGGGCGCCTCTTGAGGCTGACAACGGAACTCGTTCCCGTTCAACCCGGCCGGCCGATTAAGTCTTTATGTCGAATCAGAATGCTGCAAGTAACAGTCGTGTATCCGACTTCATCAACGAAGCGGCGACGAAAGAAAGCGGCGAGGTTTTGCGGCTGCTCGGCACATCAATTGCCGGGTTGACCGAGGCCGAAGCCGCCGCGCGTCTGGAGAAACACGGCCCCAACGAGATCGCGAGCGAAAAGCAGCAGGGCTGGCTGCAACGGTTTTACATCGCGGCGCGAAATCCGCTGGTGATCCTACTGACGGTGCTCGCCGTCGTGGCCTTTGCGACGGAGGATGTCCGGTCGGGCACAGTGATGTTGTTGATGGTTGGGTTGGGGTTGTCGTTGCGTTTCGTGCAGGAAACGCGCGCCGACAACGCGGCGGCGAAACTCAAGGCGATGATCCGCGTAACCGCGACCGTTGTCCGCGAATACGGCCAGCCGAAAGAGATTCCGCTCCAGCAACTCGTTCCTGGCGACATTGTGAAGTTGTCGGCCGGCGACATGATTCCCGGCGACGTGCGTTTGCTGTCGGCCAAGGACCTGTTCGTTATTCAATCCACGCTGACCGGCGAAACCATGCCGGTGGAGAAAACCAGTGCCCGCGATACGCGGGAAAACGTGCCGGAAATCGAACGCACCAACCTCTGCTTCCTCGGCACAAGCGTGGAGAGCGGCTCCGCGACGGCGGTCATCGTCGCCACGGGCGTGCGGACGTATTTCGGGCGAATGGCCAGCAGCCTCGTCGGTCAGCAGGTGGACACGGCGTTCGACCGCGGCGTGAAGAAGTTCACTTGGCTGATGATCCGGTTCATGATCGTGATGGTGCCGCTGGTGTTCGTCATCAACGGCCTTACCAAACACGATTGGCACGAGGCATTTTTCTTCTCGCTGGCGGTGGCCGTCGGGTTGACGCCGGAAATGCTGCCGATGATTGTTTCGGTTTGCCTCTCCAAAGGCGCGATGGCGATGTCAAAGAAGAAGGTCATCGTCAAGCGCCTCAACTCTATCCAGAACTTTGGCGCGATGAACGTGCTCTGCACCGATAAGACTGGCACGCTGACGATGGACCACGTCATCCTCGAAATCTATTGCGACGTATTCAAGAACGAGAGCAAGAAGGTATTGCACCACGCCTACCTCATCAGCCACTTCCAAACCGGCCTGAAGAACGTTCTCGACCGCGCCGTGTTGCGCCACAGGGAACTGCACGGCGCGCTCTCGCTTGATGATTACACAAAGGTGGATGAAATCCCCTTCGACTTCTCGCGCCGGATGATGTCAGTGGCGGTCGAGGGGCCGGACGGCGAGCGCCAATTGTTGACCAAGGGCGCGCCCGAAGCCGTTTTTGCCAAGTGCACGCACTTCGAGAGTGAGGGCGAAGTGTTCCCCATGGAACCGGTGCTCATTGGCGATCTCATCCAGCAGGTCAACGAACTGAGCGAGGATGGCTTTCGCGTGCTGGCCGTGGCGACCAAGAAACTGGGCAAGCCGGCGACGCTGACCAAGGCGGACGAGAGCGATCTGGTTCTCACCGGCTACCTCGCGTTCCTCGACCCGCCCAAGGAAAGCGCGGCAACGGCCATCGCGGCGTTGCGGCAGCACGGCGTCGCTGTGAAGGTCCTTACCGGTGACAACGATCTCGTCACGCGCAAGGTTTGCGCGGAGGTTGGCATCAACGCGGAGAAAATCCTCCTCGGTAACCAGGTCGAGACGATGAGCGACGGTCAATTGGCTGTGGCGGTGGAGAACACCGATGTGTTCGCTCGTNTATCGCCGGCGCACAAGCAGCGCATCGTGAAGGCGCTCCAGCGCGCGGGCCACGTCGTGGGGTTCATGGGCGACGGCATCAACGACGCCCCAGCGTTGCGCGCTGCAGATGTTGGCATCTCCGTGGACAACGCGGTGGACATCGCGAAGGAATCCGCCGATATGATTATGCTGGAAAAGAGCCTGATGGTGCTTGGAGAAGGCGTGCTCGAAGGCCGGAAAGTGTTCGTCAACATCCTCAAATACATCCGCATGGGCGCCAGCTCCAACTTCGGCAATATGTTCAGTGTGATTGGCGCAAGCGCATGGCTGCCCTACCTCCCGATGACGCCAATCCAGGTGCTCACCAACAACCTGCTCTACGATTTCTCACAGGTGCCGATCCCGACGGACAACGTCGGTCCGCTGCAGACCGCCAAGCCGCGGCCGTGGAACATGGGCGAGATCGCGAAGTTCATCGTTTTCATCGGCCCAATCAGCTCGATCTTCGATTACACGACCTACGCGATGATGTGGTTTGTGTTCAAGTGCAACCAGCTCAGTCTGGCACCTCCTGCGGAACTGGCGGAGCGCTTCGCCCGGGTAACCGCGCCTGACGACACCTACGCCGCCGCGTTGTTCCACACGGGCTGGTTCGTCGAGTCGTTGATGACGCAGACGCTCATCATCCACATTATCCGCACGAATCTGCTCCCGTTCATTCAGTCGCGTGCAAGCTGGCAACTGACGATGACAACGCTGCTGATCATGCTGATCGGCGCGGTATTGCCCTACTCCCCTGCGGCAACGGCTCTGGGTTTTGTTCCGCTGCCGCCGCTTTACTGGCTGTTGCTAGCCCTGACACTGCTTTGCTACGTCGGACTCACGCAGGTCATCAAGACTTGGCTGATTCGCAAGACGTGGATATAGACGCCGCGGCCCTGTCGCAAAAAACTCCCGCCGGAGCATTGCAACCGGCTGTCGGCGGTGCAATGGTTACGCGCAACTTGATCATGAAGCTCGTCCGCTGCTTTTTGCCCGGGTGTGCCATTTTCTTGATCGCAGCGCCGGTCTCCGCGCAGAAGGTTGTGCTTCGCGTCGGCCATTTCCCCAATGTGACCCACGCGCAGGCTCTGGTGGCGCATCAACTCACGCGTCAAGGCAGGGGCTGGTTCGAGTCGCGGCTCGGCGCGGAGGTCGTGATTCAGTGGTTCGTCTATAACGCCGGCCCCAGCGCGATGGAAGCGATCTTCGCCCGCAGCCTCGACTTGACCTACGTCGGCCCCAATCCCGCCCTCAACGCTCACATCAAGTCACGGGGCGAGGAAGTTCGCGTCATCGCCGGCGCGGCACGGGGCGGGGCGGCGTTGGTGGTGCGCGGCGACGGAACCATCCGGGCGCCGGCGGATTTCCGGGGCCGGCGCATCGCGACGCCGCAACTCGGCAACACGCAAGACGTGGCCTGCCGCGTGTGGCTGGCGGCGCAAGGTTTTAGAGTGACGCAGGCTGGCGGCGACGTGCAAGTCGTGCCGGCAGCCAACCCGGACCATTTGGCGTTGTTCCAACGAGGCGACATCGCCGCCGCTTGGACGGTGGAGACGTGGGTCTCGATGTTGGAGGAGCAGGCGGGCGGCAAGGTGTTCGTTGAGGAGCGGGACGCGATCACGACGGTCCTCGCCTCCAGCGCTCGTTTCCTGCGCGAGCGGCGCGAACTGGCGCGCAGGTTTGTGATGGCACACGTGGAACTGACGGCGTGGCTTGCACAGAATCCCGCAGAGGCGCAGAAACTGATGCAGGCCGAACTGCTTGCCGAAACGCGGCGGGAGATGCCGGCGGACCTGCTGTCGGGCGCGTGGCAGCGGCTGCGATTCACGACGGACATTTCGCGGGCGGAACTGGAACGGTTGGTGGCGGACGCCCAGCGTGTGGGTTTCCTGCCTGGCAAGGCGGACGTGTCGCGATTAGTGGAGGTTCCGTGAACGAGCTGCACCGCGAACTGGTCAACGTCCCGCCCGTGAAACTCACGGTGGAGAACGTCTCGAAGACGTTTCACGTGCGGCGCCAGACGGTGCGGGCGCTGGAGAACGTCTCGTTGACGGTGCAGGAGGGCGAGTTTGTGTGTCTGGTCGGGCCGAGCGGCTGCGGCAAGACCACGCTGCTGAACATCATCGCCGGCTTGGAACAACCCGACAGCGGCCGCGTGCTGGCCGACGGCGTGCCGGTGACCGGGCCGGGCCGCGACCGGATGGTGATGTTTCAGGAATCCGCGCTGTTTCCGTGGCTGGACGTGCTGGGCAACGTGATGTTCGGCCTGAAATTGAAACCCAATCTGCGCCACGCCGAGCGCCGCGAGGTGGCAAAGTTCTACTTGCAGTTGGTCGGCTTGGAGAAGTTCGTGGACGCCAACATCCACGAGCTGTCGGGCGGCATGAAACAGCGTGTCGCGTTAGCGCGCTCGCTGGCACCCAATCCGAGCGTGCTGCTGATGGACGAGCCGTTCGGGGCGCTCGACGCGCTTACGCGCGAGCAGCTCTACGGCGACATCCAGCGCATCTGGGAGAAGCGGCGCAAGACCATCGTGTTCGTGACCCACAACGTCCGCGAGGCGGCCTGCTTGGGCGACCGCGTCATGCTGTTTTCGCCCCGGCCGGGGCGAATCCGCGAGGAGTTCCGCGTCGAACTGCCCCGCCCGCGCGATATTAACAGTGTCGAGCTGGCGAAACACACGGCCGAGATTACGCGGGCGTTGAAACAACATCTGTCGTCGGCTGCGGAGGTGGCAGAATGAAACGCATTGCTGCCGTCGGCGGATTCTTCGTCGTGCTGATCCTCGTGTGGGAGGCGCTGGTGCGTTTTGGCGTTTGGTCGCCGGTGTTGGTGCCGTCGCCGCTAAGCGTCGTGCAATACCTCGTGCGCGCCATCGCGGACGGCTCGCTCGGCCAGGCGGTGCTGGTGACGATGCGCCGCCTGCTGCTCGGTTATGTGGTTGGCGTCGCGGCAGGGTTGCCCTTGGGACTGTTGAACGCGCGGTTCAAGTTCTTTCAAGACACCCTCGGCCTGATCGCGCTGGGCCTGCAAACGCTGCCGAGCATCTGCTGGGTGCCGCTGGCGCTGCTGTGGTTTGGGCAAACCGAGGCGGCGATGCTGTTCGTGGTCATCATGGGCACGCTGTGGTCGGTCCTGATCGCCACCGACACCGGCGTGCGTCATGTGCCGCCCATCTACATCCGCGCCGCCAGGACGATGGGGTCGCGGCGGCTGCACACTTGGACGCGCGTTATTCTGCCGGCGTCGCTGCCGTTCGTCGTCAGCGGCATGAAACAAGGCTGGGCGTTCGCCTGGCGCTCGTTGATGGCCGCGGAGGTCTATGTGACCATCCTCACCGGGTTTGGCCTCGGCCACCTGCTCCACTACGGCCGCGAACTCCACGCCATGGACCAGGTCGTCGCGGTGATGCTGGTCATCATCGCCATCGGCCTGCTCGCCGACAAAGCGTTGTTCTCGCCTTGGGAACGCTTCCTCCATCAACGGTGGGGGACGGCGAAATAGCGGCACGGTGGGGCCGCATGGAGTGACTTGAATCCATGACCGTGAAACCTACCGGCCTCCTGTCTGTTGTCTCTTCTGCCTCGTCGGCCTCTGCCGCCTCTGCGCAGCCGACGCGTCCGTCCGCCGGCGGGGGAATCATTCGTATCTCAGGGCGTCAATGGGATTGAGCATCGCGGCCTTGCGCGCGGGGAAGAACCCGAAGGAGATGCCGATGGCGGCGGAGCAGGCGACGGCGATGAGCAGGATCTTGGTCTTGATAACGGCGTTGTAGGTGGTGAACTCGTTGATGCCGTGCACGATGGCCAGCGAGAGCAGAATGCCCAGCAGGCCGCCGGTGATGCTGAGCACAATGGCCTCGGCTAGGAACTGGATGAGGATGTCGGTGTCGCGGGCGCCGACGGACATGCGGATGCCGATCTCGCGGGTGCGTTCGGTGACCGAGACGAGCATGATGTTCATGATCCCGATGCCGCCAACGATGAGGGAGATGCCGGCGATGGCGCCGAGGAACACGGTCATGATGGAGGTGGTCTTGGTAACCGTGCTGATGATCTCTGTCTGGTTTTGGATGGTGAAGTCGTCGCTGTCGTCCTTGCCCAGACGGTGCGACTCCCGCAGGATGGCTCGGATTTCCTCTTGCGCGTTTTCCATCTCGGCGGCGGAGACGGCGCTGGCGTTGATGATGTCAATGAAACGGCCGCCTTTGAGCCGGTAGAGCACGGTGGTGACGGGGGCGAAAACGACGTCATCCTGGTCCTGGCCCATGCCGCTTTGGCCCTTGGGTTTCAGCACTCCCAAGACCGTGAAGGGGATGTTGCGGCAACGGATCTTCTTGCCGGTGGGGTCCTGGTTGGGGAAAAGCTCGTCGGCGACGGTCTTGCCGAGCACAGCGACCTTGCGCCGGGCGTTGACGTCGCTGCGGGTGAAGAGCGAGCCGTATTCGGGCCGCCAACTTTTCATTTTGAAGTAGTCCGGCGACACGCCCATGATGTCGGTGCCCCAGTTCCGGCTGCCAGCGACGAGCTGGCCGCCCGCCCGGACGATCGCGGTGGTGGCGCTAAGTAGTTTCGCGTCGCTTTGGATGCGTTCGACGTCCTGCATGGTCAGACGGTTGTAAGAACCCGCCCCGCCCCGGACGCCGCCGGTGCGAACGGAGCCGGGAAAGACGATGATGACGTTGTTGCCCAAGGAGGCGATCTGCTGGGTGATCAGCGCCTGGGTGCCCTCGCCGATGGCGGACATGACGACGACGCCGCTGACGCCGATGATGATGCCCAGCGAGGTCAGCAGGCTGCGCATCTTGTTCTTGAAGATGGCGCGGAAGGCCACCTTGAGCAGGCTCAGGAACATCATGGCGCGCTGCCTCCCGTTTCCGGAGTGGCCGCGACCCCGATGGCGTGAGGATCGAACGGATGGGGCTGACTCTTGCGGTTGGCCAGGTCTTGCTCGGCGTTGCGGCGGCGCTGGACGGGTATGTCGTATTGGATCAGCCCGTCGCGCAAGCACACGATGCGGTTGGAATATTCGGCCAGTTCCGGTTCGTGCGTGACCAACACCAGCGTGATGCCTTCTTGGTTGAGTTGTTGAAAGAGCGCCATGATTTCGACCGAAGTGCTGGTGTCGAGGTTGCCGGTCGGCTCGTCGGCCAGGATGATGGAGGGGCGGTTCACCAGCGCGCGCGCGATGGCCACGCGCTGTTGCTGGCCGCCGGAAAGCTGGTTGGGCTCGTGGTGCGTGCGGTCGGCCAGACCGACGCGCGCCAGCGCCTCCAAGGCGGCTTTCTTCGGGTTTTTCACATCGCCGGAGCGGTCATAGACCAACGGCAACATGACGTTTTCGAGCGCGCTCATGCGCGGCAACAGGTTGAATCCCTGAAACACAAACCCGATCTTCTTGTTTCGGACGGCGGCGTATTCATGCTTGGTGAGGCGGCT
>JAOACV010000719.1 GCA_026417675.1 Verrucomicrobiia bacterium | reverse complement strand
GGGCATTCTCGGTCGGCTATTGTTATCCCGCGGGCTGCCAGCAAGGTGCAACTTCCGAGCACGTCATCGCTGGCCAGTTCCTCACCGGCGTCACCAACGTCTTTGTCAGCGGCACCGGCGTGCGGGCCGTCATCACCGACTATTTCAAGGCGACCACCCAGGGCGAGGCCAGAAAACTGCAGATGAAGCTCGAGGAGTTGGCTGAGAAGTGGCAGTTCCTCGCGAGGAAAGATAGTTCATTGAAGCGTCCTCAGGGTCTCAAGGCTGTCAAGCCCGGCAAGTCGTCGTTGCCGCCCAAGACGCCGGAGCAACTGGCCAAGAAATACGCCAACGCGACTTGGACGGCCGAGGACGATAAGCTGGTCGCCGAGATCCGCAAGAAGCTCATGACGGTTGTTCGCAGCCCTGCCAACCCCGCCATCTCCGAACTCGTCACCGTTCAGATCACAGCGGCTCCCGACGCGAAACCCGGTCCGCGCGAGATACGGCTTGCTTTGGCCGGTGGGCTGTCGAACCCGCTCGTGTTCTGGGTCGGCCAGTTGCCGGAGTTCTCCGAGAAAGCGTCGCGAGTCATCGCGGAGCAGAAGAGCGCGATCGCGAAGACCGCCTTTGGTCCCAAGAGCACGAAAGCGCGGCCCGACATCAACATCACGCTGCCCGCGACCGTGAACGGCCAGATTCTCCCCGGCGAGGTGGACCGCTATCGGTTCGTCGCGACCAAGGGCCAGAAGCTTGTCATTGCCGTCAGCGCGCGGCAATTGATTCCCTACATCTCCGACGCCGTGCCGGGCTGGTTCCAAGCCACGCTCTCGCTCTACGACAGTAAAGGCCGGGAACTGGCTTACGACGACGATTTTCGTTTCAATCCCGACCCGGTGATCTACTACGAAATCCCTGCTGACGGTGAGTATGTCATCGAGATCAAGGACTCCATCTTCCGCGGACGCGAGGATTTCGTGTATCGTATTACCATCGGCGAGACGCCGTTCATTACGAGCATCTTCCCACTTGGGGGTCGCGTGGGCGCGAAGAACATGGTCCAGTTGAAAGGCTGGAATCTGCCGGCTGACAGCTTGATGATGGACGCCACCGGCGAAAGCGCCGGCATTTGCCAACTCAGCGTGCGCAAGGACGGCTGCGTCTCGAACTTCGTCCCGTTCGCGCTGGACACGCTGCCGGAATGTGTCGCGGAAGAATCCGCAGGCGGCAAGCCGCACGTTCAGCGCGTCACGTTGCCCATCATCGTCAACGGTCGGATTGAGCAGCCCGACGACACTGACATCTTCTGCTTCGAGGGCAAGGCGGGCCAGCCGATTGTCGCCGAGGTCATGGCGCGCCGGTTGAACTCGCCGCTGGATTCCGTGTTGAGGCTCACCGACGCCACGGGCAACCTGGTGGCGTTTAACGACGACCATACCGACAAGGGCGCCGGCCTGACCACGCACCATGCCGATTCCTATGTCAGCGCCACGCTGCCGAAGGACGGGGCCTATCTGCTTTACCTCACAGACACGCAACACAAAGGCGGCCCGGAATACGCCTACCGTTTGCGCATCAGCGCCCTGCAGCCGGATTTCGCGTTGCGCGTGGTGCCCTCCAGCATCAGCGCCCGCGCTGGCGCGACCATTCCCCTCACTGTGTATGCGTTGCGCAAAGACGGTTTTGCGGGCGACATCGCCCTCTCGTTGAAGAACGCGCAGGGTTTCAAGCTGGCCGGCGCGAAAGTGCCGGCGAAGGAAGACAAAGTGAAAATCACCCTGACGGCGCCATCGTCGGCGCGCGCCGAACCCTACACGCTCGAATTCGAGGGTCGCGCCATCATTGCCGGCCGTGAAGTCGTCCGTGCTGCGGTGCCGGCGGAGGACCGTATGCAGGCGTTTGAATATCGCCACCTCGTGCCGTCACAGGAACTCAAAGTGGCGGTCATGGGT
>JAOACV010000718.1 GCA_026417675.1 Verrucomicrobiia bacterium | reverse complement strand
GGCCTATCACAAACGTCCCGCCACAGTCCGCGGCTACGGACGACGCGTCGTCTGGCTCTCGGGCAGCCGGGATTTTCAAACATGGACGGAACCCGAACTCGTTTTTGCGCCCGACGAGGAGGACGATGTTTGGGCCAGTGGCCCGGAACAACGCGCCGAGGTCTATAACATGTCCGTATTCCCGCACGCGGCGGGCTTCCTCGGCCTGCCCACCATCTTCCGCGTCACCGCCGCGCGCCGGCCGCAGTCGGAGTTGACGCCGGGCCAGAGTCCTGACGACGGGCCGATTGATGTGCAACTCGCCACCAGCGCCGACGGCCGAGTGTGGAAGCGCACACAGCCGCGCTTGAACGTCATTCCGCGCGGCGCGCCGGGAACTTTCGATGGCGGGTCCATCCTCGGCGTTTCCAGCACCGCTGTGCATGCGGGCGACGAGACGTGTGTCTATTACACGGCGATGACGACGACGCACGGCGGGCCGATGCCGCCGAAGCGACTCACCATCGGCCGCGCGGCCTGGCGGCGGCACGGGTTCGTTTCGCTCGACGCCACAGGGCGCGGTCGCGTGGAAACGAAGCCGTTGCGGCTGGGCGCGTCGTCGCTCATCATCAACGCCGACGCCCGCCGAGGCGAACTGCGCGTGACGTTGCTCGAAGCCGACGGTCGTGCCATTGCTGGATTCGGTTTGGAAGACTGCGGCCCGTTACGCGACGACTCCACACGCTGGATCGCACGATGGCGATCCGGCGCGAGCGTGCCCACGGATCGGCCGGTGCGCGTCGTTGTGGAAATGAACAACGCCCGGCTCTTCAGTGTGTCGGGTGAACGAGAAACTAAATGAAAACACACCTTTCAAATTCCTTTTCCCGGATCGCGATTGTCGTTCTGATCAGTCTGGTCTGGTTGTCGGTTGCAGTTGCGGGAGAACCGCAAACCGTCCGGTTGCTCACCATCGGCAACAGCTTCTCGCGCAACGCGACGCACTATTTACCGGACTTGGCGAAAGCGGGCGGGCATTCGTTGATTCATTGCTCCATCGTGGTCGGCGGCGCCTCGCTGCAACTGCACGCCGAGAAGTTTCAAAAGTTTGAACTGGACGCCACCGACAAGGCGGGCTGTTACACCAACGGCCGCAGCTTGAAGCAGGAACTGACGGCAGACCGCTGGGATTTCGTGACCATCCAGCAGGCCAGCATCAAGAGCCACGACATCGAGACCTACCGGCCGTTCGCGGGGCAACTGCGCGACTACATCAAGCGGCACGCGCCGCAGGCGAAGCTGTTGGTGCATCAAACATGGGCTTACCGCTGCGACGATCCGCGTTTCACTAAACCGCATGGGAAGCCCGGCGAGCCGCCGACACGCGAGGCGATGTATCGGATGCTCACGAACGCCTACCGCACCATCGCGGCCGAGTTGGGCGCGCGGCTCATTCCGGTGGGCGACGCTTTCCATCTGGCCGACAGCGACCCGAAATGGGGTTACAAGCCGGACACGAGATTCGATTTCAAGAACGCACGGCCTCCCGCGCTGCCCAACCAGATCCGCTCGCTGCACGTCGGCTGGCAATGGAAGAAAGACAAGAATGGCAAGCCGACACTCAGCATGGACGGCCACCACGCCAACACCGCCGGCGAATACCTCGGCGCGTGCGTCTGGTATGAGGCGCTGTTCGGCGAGAGCGTGCTCGCCAACCGCTTCGTTCCGAAAGGACTCGACCCGGCTTACGCGCGTTTTCTGCGCGAGACGGCGCACCGCGCGGTATCCATGCTCACAAGCCAATAATCATGAAAACAATCCTCAACGCCTTCCTCGTCTTGTCCGCAGGTGTGCCTTCCATCTGGACCGCACCGCTTCCCATTGTGGACATCTCCGGCGAGACCAATCGCCACGTCGTCATCGCACAAGGCACGGAGGAAATCTATCAAGGGCATCCAACCAC
>JAOACV010000717.1 GCA_026417675.1 Verrucomicrobiia bacterium | reverse complement strand
AGCCGAACTCCAGTTGGATGGCGCCAATGCCTTCGCGAGCGCCGCAGGTCTGGGTGATGTAACCGCCGGTGTAACCGCTCTGCTCGCGGCTATCGTCGGTGGGATAGACCTTCAGGCCCTGCGCGGCCAGCAGGCCGCAAAAGCTCTCCGGGCCGATATGCGCCTTGTCACCGAAGCGCCGCACGAGCGTTTGGACGGTTTTGCCGTTTTGCGTCCCGCGGAACACGGTGTCGGGCGCGGAGGATTGCCCGTGGATGTCCAGCACCAACCCGTGGCCGAAGCTCTTGCGCGCGGCGTCGCAGAACCGCGCGAGTGCTTGATGGTAAGCGTCGTAAACGCGCCCGGCCTTCGGGTCTTCGTAGGCGATGTTCGCCGGACGATTGGCATCAACGAACTTGCGGTGGAACTTCGCAATCACATAGTAGGGCTTCTTGCCCAAGCGCGCCTCCAGCGCCGACGCCGTTTCCAGCGCCAACCGGTCGGCGTTCACGTCGCGCTCCGCACGGAAGCCGCTCGCGCCTTTCTTCATGCGCTCGCCCTTGCGCGGCAACACGCCGGGAATCTCGCCTTGGCCGCCGTGCGGCGCGGAGAGGATGACGGGCAACCATCCTTCCTGAACGGCGACGAACTCGCTGCCCGCGGATTCCGCCTTTTCCGCCCCCGATCCCGTCGCCAGCCCGGCAGCGAGCGCGATCAGGACAACGAACCAATGGAGACGAGAGAAGGATACGAGCGTTTTCCGTTTCATGCCGACCATTCTATGGCGCCGGAGGCGGCGCGAGCAAGCAACGAAGCCGACCGAAACAATTCCTTCCGCAAACCGGCGACGCACGAAGGGATTTTTCCATAGGTTGCAGCAGACGCTGGCGGAAGCCAAGGTTCGCATCCAGGCCGCGCACAACTGCCATACGCGCTACCGGGTCGCGCCGTCGAACCCCATCGCTACTGTTTCGGCCTGCGGACAACGTCGCCGTCCTGCGCGGCGGCTTCCCGTCTGAGGCGCTTGGCTTGTTCCAAGGCGCGGCCGGCTTCATAGACGCGGTCTTCGGCGTCGTAGGCGGCGGCAAGCAGTTCGTAGAGCCGGGGCACACGTGGTTGTTCGGCGATGAGCTGCTTGTAAATCTCCCGCGCGTCGGCGTAACGCTTTTGTTGATGCAGCACGGTGGCCAGGCGCAGGCGCGTCTTGAAACTGCCGGGGTAAGGACGCAGCACGTTGTTGGCTTCCTGGAGCCGGTTCTCCGCCACATAGGTGTCGGCCAGCAATTCATAGAGTTCGGGCGGGTGCGGTTCGGTCTTCAGCAGTTGCAGGTAAATCGTCCGCGCCTCGGCGTGGCGTTTCTGTCCGTGGAGGGCGTTGGCGAGCCGCAATTGCGCGCCGGCGCCGGCGGGGTTCAGCCGCAGCGCCTCGCGATAACAGTTTTCGGCGCGCTTGAAATCGCGGCGTTTCATGGCGACTTCGCCGAGGTTGCCGAAGGTCTCGTAGTAGTTCCAGCGGTTCGCGGCAGCCAGGAGAAATTGTTTGCCCGCCGGCTCGTATTGCCGCGCATCCAGCAGCAGCCGGCCCAAAGCCAGATGCGCGTAACCGGAGTTGCGGTGGTTGGCGAGCGTTTTGCGCAACATCGCCGCTTCCGAACTGAAGCCGAGCGCGCGCCAGTTGGAGCCGACAACCATGCCGAGGAACGCAAATTCCAGGACGCAAATCTGCCACGCGGTGGCGGTTACCAGCCGCGGTTCGGGCCGCAACTGTCGCGCGAAGATCAATAGCCAGCCAACCGCGACCACGGCCGCCCAAATCCCGATGGCGAACCCGGGCGACATCCGCACAGTTTTGGGCACGAGGTCCGGCAGAAGCCAAATCAGCGCCGCGCCCGCGCAAATCACCATGACCGCGATCAACTCGGAAACGGCCACCAAGGTGATTGCGCGTTCCAGCGACCCGGCGTCAAGCTGAC
>JAOACV010000716.1 GCA_026417675.1 Verrucomicrobiia bacterium | reverse complement strand
ATTGGGTCGTTGGCATGATGGTTCCTGTTGGTAGCGCACTTCCCACAAGGTGTCCATCAAATCGGGGCAGGTTCATTGCTCCCTTGCTCGCGGTGAAAGCTAACGCTGGCCGGAGATCGTATCCAGAACCGGCCGCCGAGCAACCGAAATCCCCAGGGGTGGGGCTGGTCGAGCAATCGCCCTCACGGGCCGCACGAGAGCCACAAAAACTCTTTGTGACTTTTGCGCCCGTTTGTGGCCTATTATGCGCCCGTCTATGAAACGGACTCATCATTGCGGACAACTGCGGCTGGCCGACGCGGGCCAGACGGTGAAACTGACCGGCTGGGTGCAGACCCGGCGCGACCACGGCGGCATCGTCTTCATTGACCTGCGCGACCGCGAGGGTCTTACGCAGGTGGTGTTTGATCCCGAATACAACCAGCCGACCGCCGAGCTGTCGCACGACTTGCGCTCGGAGTATTGCATCCACGTCGAGGGCCGCGTCCGCCCGCGCCCGAAGGGCACGGTGAACCCCAAGCTGCCAACCGGCGAGATCGAGGTCGTCGCGCATCGGCTGGAAATCCTCAATCCGGCCGAGACACCGCCATTTGAGATCAGCGACGACACGCAAACCAACGAGGAGTTACGGCTTCAATACCGCTTTCTGGACCTGCGCCGGCCCGTCATGTTCCGCAACCTGCGCCTGCGCCACAAGGTCGTGAAGGCCGTGCGCGACTACTTTGACGAGCTGGGTTTCCTGGAGATCGAAACGCCGATGTTGTTCAAGAGCACGCCGGAAGGCGCGCGGGAATATCTGGTGCCGTCGCGGCTCTATCCCGGCAAGTTCTACGCCCTGCCGCAGTCGCCGCAACAGTTCAAGCAACTGTTGATGGTCGCCGGCATCGAGCGATACTTCCAGATGGCGCGCTGCTTCCGCGACGAGGACCTGCGGGCCGACCGGCAACCGGAGTTCACGCAGATTGACGTGGAGATGAGTTTCATTGACCGCGAGGACCTCTACCAGACCATCGAAGGTTTGATAAAACGGATTTGGAAGACCGCGCTAGGCCGCGACATCCCGACGCCGTTCCCGCGCGTGCCGTTCAGGGAGGCGATGGACCGGTTCGGCAGCGACAAGCCCGACACGCGCTTCGCGATGGAGCTGGTGGACTTCACCGAGGAGTTCCGTGGCAGCCAGTTCAAGGTTTTTCGATCCGCCATCGAGGCCGGCGGCGTGGTCAAGGCGCTCAACGCGAAAGGTTTCGCCTGCGCCACGCAGGGCCAGATCGAAGACCTGACCGCCGCCGCCAAGAGTTTCGGCGCCAAGGGCCTCGCATGGATTAAGGTCGAGGGCGGCAAATGGAACTCGCCCATCGTGAAGTTCTTCAGCGACGCCGAGAAAGCCGCGCTCGCCAGCAAACTGCAGGTCGAGGAAGGCGACCTCATCCTGTTCGCGGCCGACCAGTGGATTAACGCCTGCGAAATCCTCGGCCGCATCCGGCTGATCTGCGCCCAGCACCTCAACAACCTGGGCAAGCTGGTGGTGCCGACCGACCGGTTCGATTTCCTATGGGTGGTGGATTTCCCGCTGCTCACCTTCGACAAGGAACAGGGCCGATGGGTCAGCAGCCATCATCCGTTCACCGCGCCCGTGGCGGAGGACGTGCCGTTGCTGGATACGGACCCGCATCGCGTGCGGGGCCAGCACTATGACCTCGTGCTC
The DNA here is from genome assembly GCA_026417675.1 of Verrucomicrobiia bacterium. Lineage (GTDB taxonomy): Bacteria > Verrucomicrobiota > Verrucomicrobiia > CAIQCK01 > CAIQCK01 > JAOACV01. The sequence goes on along the minus strand of JAOACV010000716.1, from coordinate 253 downwards.
AACGGCAGCGAGATCGCCGGCGGCAGCATCCGCATCCATCAGCCCGACCTCCAACAGAAGGTCTTCGACGTGTGCGACATCCCGCGCGACGTGGCCGAGAACCGGTTTGGCTACTTCATCAAAGCCTTCCGGTTCGGCACGCCGCCCCACGGCGGCATCGCGCTGGGCTTCGACCGCATCATGGCGATCTTGGTGGGCAGCACCAGCATCCGCGACGTCATCGCGTTCCCCAAGACCGCGAAGGCCACCGACC
>JAOACV010000715.1 GCA_026417675.1 Verrucomicrobiia bacterium | reverse complement strand
GCCTACAGCGACGTGCAGGCGCGCAAGCTGATGATTGCGGCGCGACTCATGAGGGCGGCGGATTTTCCCGGCGGGCCGCGCAAGATTGAGGTGGCCGACGGAGAAAACTTCGCGCAGGCCGTGCACCGCGCGGCGCTGCAACTGGAGCCGTTTCCGTGGATTCTGTATCGCGCCAAGCCCGGCCAGCAGACAGCGACCTACCGCATCAACCAGTTCGGGTTTCGGGGGCCGGAGATCACGGCGCCGAAACCGCCGGGCTGCGTGCGCGTCCTGATGCTCGGCGGCTCGGCGGTGTGGAGTGTGTCGGCGTCCCGCGACAACACCACGCTGCCCGCCTGTCTGGAACGCGAACTCTCGGCGCGCTGGCCGGGAACGCGAGTCGAGGTGATCAACGGCGGTTACCTCGGCTACGTGACCTTCCAGGAACTGCTCCTGCATCAACTCCACGCGGCGGCATTGCAGCCCGATGTGGTGGTCACTTTCGACGGCTTCAATGATTTCTACACCGCGTTGGTGCTCGGTCGCGCGGGCGAGAACGACTACTACCACTGGCTGCGGCCCGGCCTGGCCACGGCGATGGATGACCGGCAGGCGGCGTGGCGCACGGCGGTGTTCGCGACAAGACGCATGCTCCGCGGCACGGCAATCTACGAGGGGCTGGCTTGGTTGCGCCGCTGCTTCGCGCGACCTGTGCCGGCGCGCGCCGACGACGCGCTTGTGAGGGCTGCGTCGGCGCTCTGGCGCGACAACCTGATAACCCTGGGCTTGGCGGCGCGCCAGCGCGGCGAGCGGTGTTTCTTCTTCCTGCAGCCGGCGCTGGGCATCGGCGCCAAGCAGTTGACGCCGGACGAACAGGCGCGATTGGCCGTCGCGAACCGTAAGGTGGAAAACTATCTGCCGGCCCTGACGCGATACTTCGACGCGGCCCGCGCGCAGTTGCCGGTCCTGGCGTCGGCCACGGGCGGTTGCGCGGCCGACCTCAGCGGCGTGTTCGATGACCGGCAGGAGACGATCTTCAGCGATCACTGCCATTTCGGCGACGCCGCCAACGCAATCGTCGCGGGGCGAATGGCCGACCTGATCGCGCGCGAGTTTCAGCCGCTGAAAACCACGTCTGCGCCGTGAGCGAGAAGATCATCATAGACACCGACATCGGTGACAACGTGGACGACGCCTTGGCGCTGGCGCTCGCGTGCCGGTCGCCGGAACTGGAGTTGCTGGCGGTCACGACGGTCTGGCACAACGTGGCCGACCGGGTGCGACTGGCGCGCAAGCTGTTGCGCGCGCTGGGCCGGCCCGATGCGCCTGTCGGCGCGGGACTGGGCTGTCCGACCGGCGGCGCGGAAGACCCTGAGCGCTGGTTGAATCAGGCTGTCGTGCTCACGGAAGCGGAACGCGCCGCCGATGTCCGCGACGCGCCGGACGCGCAACGACTGCTTGCGGAGACCATCGAGCGTCATCCCGGCGAGGTTACGCTCGTGCCCATCGGCCCGCTGAGCAACGTCGCGCGGCTGGTGCGGAACGCGCCTGCCACCGCGCGCAAGCTCAAGCGCATCGTGATGATGGGCGGCGCCTATCTCACGCCGCACAAGGCCGAGACCAACATCAGGTCCGACCCGGAAGCCGCCCAGACGGTTCTTGAGAGCGGTATCCCGCTCATCGCCATCGGCCTCGACGTGACCCTGAAGTGCCAGACCACCCCCGAGCACATCGAGCGGATCGCACGCGCATCAGACCCCGGCTCGCAGTTGCTCAGCCGCCTCATCGCCGCATGGTCGGCAGAGAGCCGGCGTCATCCGATCCTGCACGACCCGCTGGCGGTGGCGATGTGTTTTCAGCCCGACCTCTGCGAGCTGCGCGAGATGCTCGTCGGCGTCCAACTGCCGCAGGGCCTTACCATCGGCGCCAGCCCCGCGAAGCATCAGCCCGCCAACGCGCGCGTGTGCGTCGAAGTGGCGGCGGCCCGCTT
>JAOACV010000714.1 GCA_026417675.1 Verrucomicrobiia bacterium | reverse complement strand
CTACATCGTCATCCACCACAGCGCCACCAGCGTCGGTAACGCGTCCCGGTTTCACATCGAGCACCTGCATCGCGGCATGGCCAACGGCCTCGCGTATCATTTCGTCATCAATAACGGCACCTGCGGCCGGCGCGACGGACAGGTGGAGACCGGTTCGCGTTGGACACGCCAACTGCCCGGAGGGCATTGCCATCAAGCATGGATGAACGAGCGCGGCATCGGCATCTGTCTGGTGGGCGACTTCTCCCACCGACCGCCGTCCGCCCGGCAAATGAGCGCGCTGGTCAGCCTCGTGAACACCCTGCGCAAACGCTATGGCATCCCCATCGAGAACGTCCTCGGCCACGGCCAGTGTCCCGGCGAGAACTCCCAATGTCCCGGTCGCGCTTTTCCGTGGGCGGAATTCAAACGGCGGCTGGCCCAGAGACGGTAGATTTCAAGCCGAATACACACACGCGAGGACGCGCCACAGCGGGCGGTGCTGATGCACACAGGAACATCCGGCCGCCACAGTGTCGCCCATGCAACGGCGGCATAAGCCAGCCAATGCGGCCCTGACTTCGGCTGGCGGCCGCCGCCGTGTGAGGTCTTGTTACTTCCTGCGCCGGCGCAAAATGAGCACAATGACGACGAGCAGCAAGGCGACACCCATCAACCACCCCATGGAAGCGTCAATCCAGCCTTGCCAGTAGCTCAACACCATGGCGGCAATGACAATGCCAACCAACAGGGAAATAGTGCTGTTGTTCACGCGCGCAGCCTACCAAACGCCCGCGCGAACGACCAGAACAAAATGCGAAGCGGCGTCAGAACTCCGCCTTCGAGCAAGCCATCGCTTGACGCGCGTGGATGAGTTATCGCTGGACGAACGGACTTCCAAGTTCATTTCGCACCCCCCATGAGACCTTCCTGGTGGAGCGCGTTCTCCGAACGCGCTGGGGTGCTGTCATGCCTGTCAGAGCATCGCGTTCGGAGAACGCGATTCAGCAGTTTTCCCTGCATCCGACCGCCCACCGTCCGCGCCACAAGCAAATTCTTGCCGCCGTTGACCGTAGTGCCGCACGCTGCGCCTGAACAAGGAAATTGCGTTGAACATCGGTGCGGGGGAGGAGTTGGTGGGCAATTCGGGCTTGCCGTGAGGCGGGCGAGGTCCGTAGATAGGGCAAGCCCGTCCAAGAGACTGACATGAAAACCACATTCGCTATCCGTCGGTTTGCGTTCACTGCGCTCGCGCTGCTGGCGGCCGGGTGCGCCGGCACCGGCTCGCCCAAGGCGGAGTCACAGGGCGCGCCGATGAGCTTTCGTGCGATGGACGCCAACCATGATGGCAAAGTCTCCCGTGAAGAATTCTCCAATGCGGCCAAGACCTCGGCGTTTCACCAGCTCGACGCGGATCAAAGCCAGTTCATTACGCTGGACGAGTGGATGAAACACGCTGAAACGCCGGACGCTCGGAAACACTTCGAGTCGCTCGACGCGAACAAGGATGGAAAGCTCTCAAAAGCCGAGTTCCTCGCGCTGCCGAACAAGGAGACCGACATTGACGAGCAGTTCGCACAGTTGGACAAGATCAAGGACAACTTTATCCTGCCTGAAGAACAACCCAGCCGAAAAAACGATATCACCGTCATGTATAAGTTCTTCTCGCGCAAGTTCTGAAGCCCCTGACGCGTCACGCCGTGGCGTGCCGACCGGGCAATGGAGTTCACCATGAATCGTCATCAAACGCGGCTGTTGAGCCGGCGCGACTTTCTCCGCCGCGTGGCGGGTGTGTCCTCGCTGGCGGGTTTGTTTCCCGTCAAAACCTTGTTCGCCGCCGCGCCCCCCAGCAAGGATGCCGTCACACAGGCGCCTTACTATTGGTCGTGGTGGGGTTGGGAACCACTGGCCCATTACCGGCGCGCCGGCGGTATCGTCGGCGCGGTGGACACCCAATCGCCAACATTAGAGCAGTGGTTTGACCGGCTCCACTC